>JBFICU010000137.1:0-5282 GCA_041581855.1 Porticoccus sp.
CTTTTCCAGGTTGCGCAACCACTCGAAGCTGGCAGCATTAATGCCACCCTCACCCTGAACCGTTTCCACGATCACGGCGGCGGGTTTGTCGATGCCGCTGCTGGAGTCAGTCAGTACTTTTTCCAGGTACACGGTGGTATCAATATGATCGCCCAGGTAGCCATCGTAGGGCATGCGGCTGGTGCCGCTGAGGCTGACCCCGGCGGCGCCGCGATGATGTGAGTTGCCGGTGGCAGCCAGTGAACCGAGGCTCACACCGTGAAAGCCGTTGGTGAAGGCGATGATGTTTTCCCGCCCTGTGATATTGCGTGCCAGTTTCAGAGCCGCCTCTACCGCGTTGGTTCCGGTGGGGCCGGTAAACTGCATAACGTACTCAAGGTTCCGGGGCTTGAGAATTTTTTCGTTAAAGCTCTCCAGAAATTCGCCCTTGGCTCGGGTGTGCAGGTCGAGGCCGTGGGTGATGCCATCCTGGTGGATGTATTCCAGAAGCTTTTCCTTGAACACAGGATTGTTGTGCCCGTAGTTCAGCGTGCCTGCGCCTGCGAGAAAGTCCAGGTACTGATTGCCTTCCTCGTCGTAGAGAAATTCACCCTGCGCTTTGTTAAATACCCGTGGAAAAGCGCGCGCATAGCTTTGTACTTCCGATTCGATTTCTTCAAATATTTTCATGACAGTATGTCCTCTTCCTGAGTAGGTGATGAGGTCTCGCTGACCCGTGATTGTGTAAAGGGACCGATTCTGACCAGGACCTCGGTATCGTGCTGGCCATCGAAATGTCTCTCTTTGTCGAATAACGTTGTGCTTTTGACGGCTGCGCCGAGACGATCTGCCAGGCGCCTGAACAGTGCCCATGAAGCTTCGTTGGACGCGGTGATGGAGGTTTCTAGGTAGGCAACTTCATGACACTGGGGCCTGTTGAGTATTTCCAGCAACATGCGGCTGGCCAGCCCTAGCCCCCTGGCACGGTCGTGGACAGCTACCTGCCAGACAAACAGCGTGTCTGCTCGGTCGGGAATGAGGTAGCCGGAAACAAATCCTGACAGCAGGTTGTCCTGTTCAGCTGCCACGGAGGTGTTCCGAAAATGCGTGCATTGCAGCAGGTTACAGTAGACAGAATTCTGATCCAGGGGCGGGCACTGGGAAATTAATTGATATACCTGTACGCCATCTTCCGCTTGGGGCGGACGAAGCGTGATTGCGTGACTCATGGTGTTTGATTTCTCGGTTAAATGTATACAGTTCAAATTGTTTTTTAGAGTTGATGTTGGAAAATGTTCATTTTTCCATCAGTAATATGGCGTTTTTTTGTTATGTTTTCTCGTTTTATATATTTAGACATCTAAGTATTATACAGAATATACACATTCAGTCCAAATGCATGCTGGGAGACGCCTCTCTGCAGCTTTGGCTATACTGGGCCGTCTGTGAGGCTGAGGGGAAAATTTGGAATCCATCGAACAGGTACTGATTGCATTGCGCAGAGTGATCAGGGCAACTGATTTGTACTCAAAACATTTGGCAAAAACCAGTGGTTTGACCGCGCCTCAGATTTTGCTCTTACAGGCGATTCGTGATCGGGGGCAAGTGACCATTGGTGAATTAGCTGACGAAATCAGCCTTAGTCAAGCCACGGTGACGACCATTATTGACCGACTGGAAAAGCGGGGGCTGGTTTACCGTGAACGCTCTACGAGCGACAAACGCAAGGTGCATGCGTTTTTGACAGACCAGGCTGTGGAGGTGCTGCAGCATGCCCCGAGACCTCTGCAGGAGCACTTCGCCAGCCAGTTTGAGGCCCTGCAGAGTTGGGAGCAGAGCATGATCCTGTCATCATTACAGCGTGTTGCCGAAATGATGGATGCTCAGCATATTGACGCGTCGCCAATCCTTGATATCGGTAAGCTGGACCGATCCTCGAATTTCCCTGAAAAGCCTGAAGGGTGATAAGAACTCTGAACAACGCGAGCAGCCTTCAAATTAAAGCTGCTCGCGAGGGGATTGGTCAGTCGATAAGTCCGTACTGATCCCGAAGAATGTCGATAATTTCAGCTTTTGGGTTGTCCGGCAGGCAAAGTTTCCCGCCAATGATGCGCTCGGCGAGTGACACATAGGTATTGGACACTTCTATCAATACCGATACCGGCAAATCATTGTATTGGGCCAGCGCCTTACGTTCATCCATGCGATCTTTGTTGAGCAGGATATCCGGGTCGGGAAAATGATTAAGCAACAGCTGGCGGAAGCCCTCTTTAGAATTTTCTACCACCTGACCCTGGCGGTAACTGGGGCCATCCCAGATACGCGATGAATCGGGTGTGCCCACCTCGTCCATGTAAATCAGTTTGCGTTGCCCATTGCTGTCGCTGACATAGCCAAACTCAAATTTGGTGTCGACAAAAATCTGATCAATAGCTGCCAGCGCATCACTGATGACATCAAACCCTTCTTTTAACAGCGTTTCGTAGCGGTCGATATCCCCAAGGCTTCGGAAATTGAATGCCTGGTAGTTGTTCTCAATGTCAGTCCGCGAAATATTGACGTCGTCTGCTTCCGGAATACCTGGCAAACCGGTCATGACACCTTTCGTTGATGGGGTGATCAGCAACTCTGGTAATTTCTGGTCTTTCTGCAGGCCGTCCGGCAGTTGGATGCCACAAAACTCCCGCTCGCCTTTGAGGTAGGAGCGCCACATGGAGCCGGTAATGTACTGGCGGCAAATAGCTTCAATCATCACCGGTTCGGCTTTCTGCACGATCCACACCAAGGGGTGGGGAATTTCAAGGATGTGGCTGTCTGCGAGGCCTTTTTCGCGAAACAGGCGGAACCAGTGGTTGGAGATCGCATTTAACGCGGCGCCCTTGCCTGGGACACCATTCATGCCATCCTCGCCGTGCCAGATACAATCAAAGGCTGAAATGCGGTCGCTGATCACCATGATGGCCAGCGGGGCATCGGCCGCGACATCGTAGCCGCGCTCTTCGATAAGCCGTCGGCTGTCGGCTTCGGTGAGCCAGTAGACGGAGCGCACTTTGCCACTGTGAACCGGTGCATTAGTGCGAATGGGTAGGTCGTTGTTGACGGCCAGTACTTTGTCAGCGAGATTCATGGCGGTGTGTCCTGTCTTCACCAGGGTTGTGGTCGGTGGCTGGGCGGTTAATCCGATATCCCTGTATGCCCCTGTTATTCAGCCCAGTAAATGTGCTTATGCCGGGTTGCCAAAGGGCGAGGATTTTATCAGATCAGCAGTGTGGCGCCAGATGCAGCGCCACATTTGTGGTGGAGTTCTGCTCAGTCGGGACGGAGGGCGTATTTGCCGGTGCCGAGCAGGGCTACTGACACCGCACCGAGTAGGTAGAGGCCCTGTAATTCCAGCGCCCAGCCGCCATTTGACGTAAGGTTGAAAAGATCGGCAATGTGAACCAGTAGGATGGCGGCAACCATATTGATGGCAATGAAGATGGCGCCTAATCGATTGAAATAGCCAAAGATGACCATCAGTGGGGCGAGTACTTCGCCGACGTAAACCAGGTAGGCCAATTCGCCGGGCAAACCATAGCTGCTCAGTTTGCCAGCAATAAAATCCAGTGTGCCGGGGTGCAGGATTTTGGCAATACCATGCAACATAACCAGGATGCCCAGGCCCAGGCGCAGAATCAGGGTTGCCAGTGATTGGTAGTAGTTCATGATTCTTCGTCTCCCGCAGGTGCTTATAGAGTCACAGTCGGATAGTAGCAGTGGACTTCGCGCTTTGATATCCACCGCCGACAGTTTCTTGGTCCGTCCCGGCCTTCAAGGTATGATGGCGCCCGTATTTTGAATCGACGCCCAATGAGGGCAACTAGCGGAGACTGGCAATGATTATCAAACCGAGAGTCCGTGGCTTCATGTGTATTACAACCCATCCAGTGGGTTGTGAAGCCAATGTGAAACAGCAGATTGACTATGTCAAAAGCAAAGGGGCAATTGATGGTCCAAAGCGGGTGCTGGTGATCGGCGCTTCCACTGGCTATGGTTTGGCTGCCAGAATCACTGCTGCTTTTGGTTGTGGCGCAGACACACTGGGTATTTTCTTCGAGAAGGAAGGCGCGGAGAAAAAGCCTGGTACTGCCGGCTGGTATAACTCCGCTGCCTTCCACAAGTTCGCTGAGGCCGAAGGCCTTTATGCCAAAAGTATCAATGGCGATGCGTTTTCCGATGAAATCAAGCAGAAGGCTATTGACACCATCAAGGCGGATCTGGGGCAGGTAGATCTGGTGATCTACAGCCTGGCTTCACCGCGTCGCCAACATCCCAAAACCGGGGAGTTGTTCAATTCCACCCTTAAGCCGGTTGGCAAGGACGTTACCCTTCGCGGCATCAATACGGATAAGCAGGAAATTCAGGAATTTTCCCTGGAGGCGGCGACTGAGGAAGAGATTGCCAATACCGTGGCGGTGATGGGCGGCGAAGACTGGCAGATGTGGATGGATGCACTCAATGAAGCCGGAGTATTGGCTGAAGGGGCCAAAACAGCAGCCTTTACCTATGTGGGTGAAAAGGTTACCTGGGACCTGTACTGGGATGGCACCATCGGTCAGGCCAAGAAGGATCTGGACAAGCGGGTCATTGGTATCCGTGAAAAACTGTCTGCCATCGGCGGTGATGCCCGCGTGGCAGTGCTGAAGGCCGTTGTCACTCAGGCCAGTTCGGCGATTCCGATCATGCCGCTGTACCTGTCGCTGCTGTTCAAGGCGATGAAGGAGGATGGCAGTCACGAGGGTTGTATCGAACAGTTGTACCGTCTCTACACCGAGTGTCTGTACAGCGACAACCCGCGGATGGACAGTGAAGGTCGTATTCGCGTGGATGAACTGGAGCTGCGCCCGGAAATCCAGAAGCGGGTCGCTGACGACTGGTCGCGTATTACTACTGAAAATATTCCTGAGTTGACCGATTTCAAGGGCTACCAGCATGAGTTTCTGAAACTGTTCGGCTTTGATATCGACAGTGTCGATTACGATGCAGATGTCAATCCGGTGGTCCCCATTAACAATATGGTATGACGCCAGGTGAAGCACCTGCCGAGTGTTCGTGCGGAGCGGTTGCCTTGAAACAACTGTCTCCGCTGGTGCGATGCCTCACTGCGCCGAATGGCAATCTGATGACCGGCCCCGGCACCAACAGCTATGTGCTGGGGACTGAACAACTTGCCTTGATTGATCCGGGACCGGCGATTGATGCTCATATTGACCAACTGTTGTCCGCCTGTGGCGATCGCCTGCATTGGATTCTGGTTACCCACA
>JBFICU010000138.1:0-5263 GCA_041581855.1 Porticoccus sp.
ATATCGTAGGCTTTAAAACAGGTAATTTTCATAGTGACCATACAGAAAAAGCCCACACCAAGGGCGTGGGCTATTAATTTTAAACCATGTTAACGGCGCGACTTATCCAACTCAATTACCGTCGCCTTGTGATCGTGCCTCTTGAGGTACTCCCGCACACCATCACCAATTTCAGGGTGCTTTAACGCGTAGGCTATATTGGCCTGCATATAACCCAGCTTACTACCGCAATCGTGGCTGCAACCAATAATTCGGTATGCCTCCACCTCTTCCTGACGCAGCAGGGCTTCAAGCGCATCGGTGAGCTGAACTTCACCTCCAACACCCATCGGTGTTTTGGCTAACAAATCCCAAATGGACGGGGATACCACATAACGCCCCACCACGGCCATATTAGAAGGAGCCAGCTTGGGATCGGGCTTTTCCACCATCTTTTCAATGCGGGCTACACCACCGGCCATCAGTTCTACACCGCTGCAGTCAACCACCCCATACTTGTTAACACTTTCCCAAGGTACCGCCTCGACCATAATCTGGCTGCGACGGGTAGCCTCATAATTTTTGACCATGGAGGCCAGGTTATCCGCATGGTGGTCTGATTGGTACTGATCCACCAGCACATCGGGTAACAGAATAGCGAATGGCTGTTCACCCACCACTGGCCGAGCGCAACTAATCGCATGCCCAAGGCCCTTCGCATAAGGTTGTCGAACAGAAATTACCGTCACTTCCCCTGGCACGATGGAGCGCACTTCATCCAGCAACTGGCGCTTGACCCGTGTTTCCAGTTGGGCCTCCAACTCAAAACTGGTATCAAAGTGGTTTTCAATGGAATTCTTACTCGCATGCGTCACCAGTACAATCTCAGTGATTCCTGCAGCAATGGCTTCATTCACTACATACTGAATCAGCGGCTTGTCCACCACCGGCAACATTTCTTTGGGAATAGCCTTGGTGGCAGGCAGCATGCGGGTTCCCAGTCCCGCAACGGGAATAACTGCCTTGCGAACAATGGAAGATGTCATATCGAATAAATTCCTTTCTAACTGAATCGGCGTGACAATTGGGTCAAAAAAAGAACCCTAACATAGATGAGACAGAAGCATCCATGCTGCCAGACAAAGGTAGGGCAAGCTTGGGTGCAGATCACGGTCTCTGAAGAATATCGCAATTGAACATGACAGTGACATGAAATGAGGTTAGGGAGTCGTTTCTCAGATTTGAAGTTAGGTAATTGCAGATAAGAAAATTGGTCGGGGCGGCCGGATTTGAACCGACGACCACTACACCCCCAGTGTAGTGCGCTACCAGGCTGCGCTACGCCCCGATGAAGAATTGAGGAGGGCCCTCAAGGAGGCGCACATAATACCGAATGCGCCCGACAATTCAAGAATAAAATCAGGCTTTCAGAACGGCCAACAGCTCTTCCAGCTCACCTACTGTCTGATCAATCAGCTGGCGTACCTGTGTGGCTTCTTCACGGGCATCATCACCGCTCATGCGCTGGCGCGCACCACCGATAGTAAAGCCTTGATCGTAAAGCAGTGAACGAATTTGACGTATCAGGATGACGTCCTGACGCTGGTAGTAGCGACGATTTCCACGACGCTTGACTGGACTGAGACTTGGAAACTCCTGCTCCCAATAGCGAAGTACGTGAGGCTTAACATCACAGAGTTCACTCACTTCGCCAATCGTGAAGTAGCGTTTGCCGGGAATAGCCGGCAACTGATTGTTATTGCTCGGTTCCAGCATAGCTTTCCACTCTCGCTTTGAGTTTTTGTCCCGGCTTAAATGTCACAACCCGACGGGCAGAAATGGGAATTTCTTCCCCGGTCTTGGGGTTGCGGCCAGGTCGGGTTTTCTTGTCACGAAGCTCAAAATTACCAAATCCTGACAGCTTGACCTGCTCGTTATTTTCCAGGGCCGTACGAATCTCTTCAAAAAAAGATTCAACGATCTCCTTTGCTTCCCGTTTGTTGAGACCCAGCTCTTCAAAGAGCATCTCAGCCAATTCGGCTTTTGTCAGTGCTGTCATAACTAAACTTATCCCCTGAGGCTCGCTGAAAACTGCTCTTTCATGGCTGACACCACGTTCTCAACTGCCACATTAATTTCTTCTTCAGTAAGGGTGCGCGAACTGTCTCTAAACGTCAAGCCCAGACCAATACTTTTTCTATTGTTTTCAATACCTTTTCCTTGATAGACATCAAATATCTTTAAGTCAACAAGGTAACTACCGGCATTCTGACGAACGGTGTTACAAAGCGCTCCAGCGGAAATGGTTGCGTCAACTATCAGTGCCAGGTCACGTCGCACTTCCGGGAACTTGCTGATACCCCTGAAAGCCGGCAACTGCCCCTGGACGACTTCGGCCTGCAACAACTCAAAAAGAAATACCGGCTGGGAAAGACCCAATCCTTTCTGCAAGCGGGGGTGCAGTTGTCCCACATAACCCACCAGCCGCCCTTCACGCTCAATACGGGCGCATTGACCGGGATGCAGTGCCGGATGACTGTCATCCGCTACAAAACAGAACTGATCATAGCTGTAACCCTGCTTCAGCAAAGCTTCAACATCGGCTTTCACATCAAAGAAATCTACCGGCTCACGACTGTTTGTCCAGCGCTCGGGCAGACGACTGCCGGTAACAGCCCCGGCGATCATCGATTGCTGCTGCAACCCATCACCAGCAGGAACAAAACGCAAACCTGTTTCAAAAATTCTTATGCGGTTTTGCTGACGGTTCAGATTGCGCCGTACCGTTGGCAACAACCCTGACCAGAGAGTGGTCCGCATCACCGACATATCACTGGCAATGGGATTGGCTAATGACACACTCTCCGCCCCAGGCGACAAGTGTTTCTGTACCTCAGGGTCAACAAAACAATACGTGATAGCTTCCCGGTAACCGCGACCTGTCAGCTGCTGGCGGAGTATCGACAAAGAAGTCGCTCGCTCGTTACTGCCAGCAATAGGCAAGTTGGCGCTGATGGTGGCCGTTGGCAGTCGGTTATAACCATAAATGCGCGCCACTTCTTCAATCAGGTCCATATCAATCGCGAGATCAAAACGCCAACTTGGCGCACGACACGACCAACCCTGCTCGTCCGCACTTAGAATGTTCAACCCAAGCCGCTGAAGCATGTCGCTGACCGCATCTGGCTCAAAAGTGAGCGCCAGTTGCTGCTGCAACTTAGCTCGGGACAGCTGGATTTCTGCCCGGACAGGCACATGATTCTCTGAATCAACTTGGGTAACTGGTCCAGGTTGACCACCGACAATCTCCAGCAGTAACGCTGTAGCTCGCTCGACGGCCATAGCCTGGAGTTTCGGATCGACACCGCGCTCAAAGCGATGGGACGAGTCCGTATGCAATGCGTAATCGCGAGGGCGGCCTGCGATGGCAATCGGATCGAAGTAGGCACTTTCAAGGAATATATCCCGAGTCTCGGGACCCACAGCGGATTGCTTGCCACCCATGATCCCGGCAATGGCCAGCGGTTTTTCGCGGTCAGCGATCACCAGGGTGTCCGCTTTGAGCGAAACCTTGGAACCATCCAGTAGCTCCAGTGGCTCTCCCTGCTCTGCCAAGCGCACTACAATGCCTCCCTGCAATTGGGACAGGTCAAAAGCATGCATCGGCTGCCCCAGTTCCAACATCACATAGTTAGTAACATCGACGACTGGATCAATACTGCGCATACCACTGCGACGCAGTTTTTCCTGCAACCACAGAGGCGACTCCGCAGCCACATTGACGCCGCGAATAACACGCCCAACATAGCACGGGCAAGCGGCTGGGGCTTCCAGCTCAATGGCAAACACATCATCGATTTGTGCTGCTACAGGAGCACAGACCGGTTCCGTTAATGGCAATGAATTCAAGACCCCAGTTTCACGAGCCAGCCCGCGAATACTCAGGCAATCCCCGCGATTTGGGGTCAAATCCACTTCAATCACCTGATCATCCAAACCAAGGTAATCACGCAAATCACCCCCCACCGGAGCATTGCATGGCAGCTCAAACAAACCACCAGAACCTTCCCCAAGCCCCAGCTCATCCTCACCACAGAGCATGCCAAAGGATTCCACATCCCGCAGCTTAGCCTTGCGAATTTTCAGGTCATTGGGCAGTTGTGCGCCGACTGTGGCGAACGGCACCTTTAACCCCTGACGCGCATTGGGCGCCCCACAAACCACTTGCACTTCGCCCTCCGGACCTCCGGCAACCTGACAGACGCGCAACTTGTCGGCGTTGGGGTGAGGCTCCACAGAGACAATTTCACCGACCACGACACCGCTGAAGGCTGGCGCCACGGCTTCAACGGCATCCACCTCGAGGCCAGCCATAGTCAACTGGGCAACCAGTTCCGCGGTATCAATCGATGGGTTTACCCATTCACGCAACCAGGATTCACTGAATTTCATTGCTCACCAAATCTATTATCTACTTTAAATAAACAATATATCTATTTGTTTTTAAAACTGATTCAAGAACTGAAGATCATTCTCGAAGAACAGGCGAAGGTCATTCACGCCATACCGCAGCATCGCCAGTCGCTCGACACCCATGCCAAAGGCAAAACCTGAATACACTGTCGTATCCACATTACAGTGCGCAAACACATTGGGGTGCACCATGCCGCAACCCATCACTTCAAGCCAACCGGTATTTTTGCAGATACGGCAGCCTGCGCCCCGACAATTGGTACACTGGATATCGACCTCGGCGGAGGGCTCGGTGAACGGGAAATAAGAAGGCCGAAAACGCACTGGCAAATCCGCCTCAAAGAAAGCCTTGAGAAACTGATCGATGGTCCCTTTCAGATCAGCCATACTGACATTGCGATCGACAACCAGACCTTCTACTTGGTGAAACATCGGCGTGTGAGTTAAATCCGAATCGCAACGGTAGACACGGCCAGGGCAGATAATACGAATCGGTGGCTCCTGTGTCTCCATGGTGCGAATCTGCACTGGCGATGTATGGGTGCGGAGTACCGTGTTCCCGGTAACATAGAAGGTGTCGTGCATCGCACGTGCCGGGTGGTGCGAGGGAATATTGAGCGCCTCGAAATTGTGATAATCGTCTTCGATTTCCGGCCCCTCTTCAACCTTGTAGCCGACCTGGGTAAAAAAGGCCTCGATACGCTCCATAGTGTGGGTAATCAGGTGTAAACCACCACTCTCTTCACCACGACCTGGGAGGGTTACATCCACCGCGTCATTAGCCAGCTTTGCAGCCACGTCGGCATCTTCA
>JBFICU010000139.1:0-5262 GCA_041581855.1 Porticoccus sp.
CATCGACGTAGAGACCGGAGGATTCAATTCCAGCACGGATGCCCTTCTGGAAGTGGCCGCTGTGACCCTCACCATGGATGAGGACGGACTGTTAATGCCCTTCGAAACCATCAGCCATGCTGTTATCCCGTTCGAAGGCTCCAATATTGAGCAGGCCGCACTGAATATTACCGGCATCGACTTGGATGATCCGTACCGCATGGCACTGGAAGAAGATGAAGCGCTACGGCAACTGTTTCAGCCCATCCGCAATGCCGTAAAAGAGGCCCATTGCAGCCGTGCCGTAATGGTCGCCCATAACGCCCATTTTGATCTCGGCTTTATCAATGCGGCAGCGGAACGCAATAGTATCAAGCGCAACCCATTCCACCCATTCTCCTGTTTTGACACTGCCACGCTGGGAGGTTTGGCCTACGGACAAACCGTACTGGCCAAAGCCTGTGAGGCAGCAGAGATTGAATTCAGCAATGGCAAGGCGCACTCAGCGGCCTACGACGCAGAAAAGACCGCCGAATTGTTCTGTGGTATCGTCAATCGCTGGAGAGATCTCGGCGGCTGGCGTTAATTCTCTTGCGTGCCGGAGAAACTCCACAAACAAACCAGTAACTGACAACGGGAGCGCGACCATGAGCGGCAAGGCTAAGGCGATTCTCGCCCATATCACCCTGATCGGCTGGATTATTGCGCTGATTCTAAACATGCAAAACCGAGACAGTTTTGCGTCCTATTACATTCGCCAATACTTGGGGATCATGCTCTGCGGATTTGCAGGGAATATATTGTTCATGTCCCTGCACAGCGGACTGGCGATGGTTTGGGGAATAGTGGTTTTGGTGGCCTGGCTAATCAGCCTGGTGGGCGCCTGCACTGACAAGAAAACAGAACTGCCCTATCTGGGCAGATACTTTCAGGAGTGGTTCAAGGGGCTATAACAGCCCCAATCGCGACATTAGTATTGGATGTTAGCACTTAGTCTCAGTACTGGGATGACGGCAGCCTGACCACCAGACCATCCAGAGCCTCAGTTACTTTTATCTGGCAACTGAGGCGGCTAGTTGGCTCTGGGGACGGCACCATCTCCAACATCATTTTTTCTGCCCCTTGCGGCTCACCGACCCGGCCATACCACTCCTCATCCACATAGCAATGACAGGTGGCGCAGCTGCACACGCCGCCACACTCGGCCAGAATACCGTCAATCATGTTGTCCACCGCGCCCTGCATTACCGTATGCCCTACAGGAACTTCAACTTCGTATTCAGCACCGTTGGGCTCGATATAGTGAATAATTGGCATTAAAAAACCTCTATATCTTATTGATTTATATTTAAATAGAAAGAAATTCTTTGGGGTCTACCGCATCGTCGGACAGAAGTGCCACATCTACCGAAAGAGACCGCGCCAACAACTGCCTGGCCACCATAAACTCTTTGGGACGATTGATGCAATCTGCCGCGAGCAGCTGATTGCCACGTAGATACCAGGCCACAAAACTGCGCCCAGACTGCTCTTCACCACGCAGCACGACCCGATCATAACCCTCACTCAATCCAGCGATCTGCAGTTTCAAATCATACTGGTCGGACCAAAACCAGGGGTAACCGTCATAACATTGCTGTCGCCCACAGATGCCCGCAGCAGCCGACTTGGCCTGCTCCATGGCATTGGGCACCGACTCCAATCGCAAACGTCTCCCCCCTAACCTGCTGGGATGATTAGCGCAATCTCCGGCCGCATAAATATCCGGGTCTGCAGTGGCAGCATATTCATCCACCCAGATCCCGTTATCCGCTTTTAACCCAGACTGCTCCGCCAGCTCGACATTGGGGATCACACCGATACCAACGATCACTAAATCCGCGGACAACCGACGACCATCCGCTCCGATTACGCCCGTTACGACTGAATGCCCTTCAACAGCCACCACCGACCAGTCGGTATAGATAGCAACGCCCTCCTCAGTGTGCACCCGCTGATAAAAGGCTGACACCTGCGGCGCAGTCACTCGCGCCAACACCCTTGACTGCACTTCCAGCACAGACACATCAGCACCCAATTTTCTCAGTGCCGCAGCGGATTCCAGGCCAATATAACCACCCCCAATAATCACCACACGGCAACCTTCAGCCACCTGGTCACGGATGCCATCGACATCAGCCAGGGTGCGTAGATAATGTACACCGACCAGGTCAGCGCCAGGCACCGTCAACCTTCTCGCCCTGGCACCCGTACAAAGCGCTAATTTGTGATAACTCCGTCGCTCACCATTTTCCATTACAACCTGTTTAGCCGAACGATCGACCTGAACAACACGACGCCCGGAAACCAGTTCGATACCATGCTGGGTATAGGCTTCCGCGGGGCGGATCAGGAGCGATTCGGCATCCCTCTCCCCGCAAAGATACCCTTTTGAGAGCGGCGGCCGCTGATAGGGAGCATCGGGTTCATCACCAATCATGAGAATCTCACCCTGCCAACCCTCTTGACGCAGGCTAGTGGCAAGTTGGGCCGCCGCATGACTGGCTCCCACAATAATTACCCGCTCCTTCATCGTTATCTTCCTAATCAATCAGTGAGTCATTATCAGGACACCGGCGAATCAATGGCAAGCGCAGCCACCTTAAACCGCTATCTCAAGTGATTTTCACCCCGCAACCAATCAAGAAATTTCATCACAAAAGTCACTAATATGTAGAAATACTAGATATTGACAAAACCAGAAAATAAATCATTATCTATTGTTATTAAAAGAATATATTTACACAATCAAACAAATTTAACTCAAACTTTTCATTATTAAGAAAAAATACACCCTTGATATACAAGTTTTATGTAACTATACTACAGCACCATTCGAACCTGCTGGCCCCCGCAAAACGCGTGGCAATCACGCCTCTATTGGCGTTAGAATAGCCGCCCTGCCAAGCTGACCAGATAACTAATATTTTCAAACCGAGAAAGAAATGGCTGATTCATTTAAAGAAAGCGCCCTCTACTACCATACCCATCCCGTCCCAGGAAAAATCGAAATCCGCCCAACCAAGCCGCTGGCCAACAAACGAGATTTGTCTCAGGCCTACTCCCCCGGCGTGGCCTATGCTTGCGGAGCGATTGTAAAAAATCCAACGGAAGTCGCGAACGTCACCGCTCGAGGCAATCTGGTCGCGGTAATAACAAATGGTACAGCGGTATTGGGTTTGGGCAATATCGGCCCGCTGGCCGCCAAACCCGTGATGGAAGGCAAAGCGGTACTGTTCAAAAAGTTCGCCAATATCGACGTATTCGATATCGAAATTGATGAAACCGATGTCGACAAACTGGTTGATACCATTGCCTCACTGGAACCTACCTTTGGCGGCATCAACCTGGAAGATATCAAAGCACCGGAGTGCTTCCTGGTAGAGCGCAAACTGAGAGAGCGGATGAACATTCCGGTCTTTCACGACGACCAACATGGTACCGCCATCGTCTCTGCCGCAGCCGTCTATAACGGCCTGCGCGTGGTGAACAAAAAAATCGAAGAGATTAAACTGGTCGTTACCGGTGCCGGTGCCGCCAGTATCGCCTGCGTGGATCTGCTGGTTAGCATGGGTCTGAAAAAATCCAACGTCCGCATGATCGATCGCAACGGCGTGATTTATGCCGGCCGCAAGGAAGGCATGAACCCTTGGAAAGAAAGCTATGCGGTTGAAACAGACGACCGCACCCTTGACGATGCCATCGTCGATGCAGACTTGTTCCTGGGACTGTCCGGCCCCGGTATTTTGAAGGCCGAAATGGTCAAGAAAATGGCGCCCAATCCGCTGATTCTGGCCATGTCCAACCCCACGCCTGAAATCATGCCCGAAGTCGCCAAAGCGGCTCGCCCTGATGCTATCCTCGCCACCGGTCGTTCTGACTATCCAAACCAGGTCAACAACGTACTCTGCTTCCCGTTCATATTCCGCGGCGCTCTCGACTGTGGCGCAACGGTCATCAACGACGCCATGAAGCAAGCTTGTGTGAAGGCCATTGCCGACCTGGTTCATCGTGAACCTTCGGAAGCCGTTGCCGAAGCCTACGCAGATGAAGTGCTGAAGTTCGGACCCGATTACCTAATTCCCAAACCTTTTGATCCACGCTTGATTGAAGAGGTCCCCATTGCTGTCGTAAAAGCTGCTATGGAAAGTGGTGTCGCCACGCGCCCTATTGAAGACATGGAAGCCTACCGCAACAAACTGCACTCCTATGTGAGCCGCAGCCGCTTGTTTATGCAGCCAATGATCGAACAAGCTCGCCGCAATCCATCACGCATTGTCTATGCTGAAGGCGAAAACGACGATGTACTCCGCGCCATGCAAGGCGTAGTGGATGAAAAAGTGGCCAAACCGATCCTGATCGGTCGCCCAACCGTCATTAAGCGCAAAATCATCGAAATGGGCCTGCGCATCCAGCCCGGCACCGATATTGAGATATTCAATCCCGAAGAAGGCGATCACCACGAAAACTATTGGCAGTTCTACCACCAGCGTGTTGGCCGCTCGGGCGTATCCGTTGAGGCGGCTCAAAATGCAGTGCGCACCAACAACACTGTCCTGGCCGCTATCATGGTGGCACTGGGAGATGCTGACGGTTTTATCTGCGGCAAGGTGGGTCGCTTCGACAAGCATCTTAAGGACATAAAAATCATCCTGCCCCAGAGCAGTCATACCCAAATGTCCTCAGTGTGCGTGCTTTTGATGGAAGATGGCCCGCTGTTTCTGGCCGACCCCTTTGTCAACGTCGACCCAACCGAAGAACAGGTAGTCGCCACCACTCTCAACACCATCAACTTTGTAAAAAGCTTTGGTATTGAACCCAAGGTGGCGCTGCTGTCTCACTCCAACTTTGGCACCTATGACGATCACTCGGCACACAAGATGAAGCGTGCTGCCGAACAACTGCGCAACCAGTTGCCAGATGTGCAGATCGAAGGCGAGATGCACGCCATGTCGGCCATGAATGAAACCCTGCGCGGCAAGATCTATCAGAATGCCAACCTGCAGGGTCGAGCCAATGTTCTGATCATGCCGAATATGGATGCCGCCAGTATTACCCTGGGACTGCTGCGGTCATTGACCAATGCGCGTCTGGTAGGCCCCTTCCTGTTCGGGTTCGACAAGCCTGCTCATATTCTGATCCCCTCCGTCTCCGGACGCGGTATTCTGAATATGACTGCTTTGATCGGTGCAGATATCACATCTAAATCTGAGTAATCACTTTTCGCCATTAAAAAACGCGGCA
>JBFICU010000140.1:0-5235 GCA_041581855.1 Porticoccus sp.
CGGGTTGGTGGTGCTCTATGTGTTTCAGTCCTATCAGATTTGGAAAGTAAACCATGAGCATTTGAAGCAGGGTGTTCCGGAGATGCAGCGCTACCAGTTCAAGCAGGTGGCCATTCTCGACTGGTCATACTTTGTGACTTTTGGTTCTGAGCTGGCAGTGGTGTCCATGCTGCCGTTGTTCTTTCTGGAAACGTTTCAGGGACTGGACCCGGTCAAGGCCGGTCTGCTGGCATCCGGTTTCGCCTTTATGAACCTGGCTGCCCGTCCCGGTGGCGGTTGGATGAGCGACCGGTTTGGTCGCCGCAAAACCATGATGATTCTGATTGCCGGGTTGGCGGCGGGATATTTCCTGCTCAGCCAGATCAACGGTAGCTGGTGGATTCCCCTGGCAGTGATTGCCACCATGTGCTGTTCCTTCTTTGTGCAGGCGGGTGAAGGCGCGGTCTTTGCCATGGTGCCGCTGGTACAACGTCGCATGACCGGCCAGATCGCGGGTATGGCCGGCGCCTACGGCAATGTGGGTGGCGTGACCTATCTGACCATCCTGTCTTTCGTCGACTACAATACTTTTTTCCTGTTGATTGCTGCGTCTGCGGGTATTGTTTTCCTCGCGGTGCTGTTCCTGAAAGAGCCCTCTGGCAAAATTGCGGAGATTCTCCCCGATGGAACAGTAGAACTGATCGACGTGAGCTGATGATGATTTGCTCGTTAAACGCCTCGGGGGCGCAAGATTGTTGAATGGAAAATAACAATGCTTTTCAAACAACAGTTGGCAGCTATTCAGATGCCGGGATCAAACCCGTCAATGAGGATGCTGTAGGCTTTCGCATCCCCGAGGACCACCTGCTCAATATCAAGGGTGCCGTGGCAGCCCTGGCAGATGGTGTCAGTACGGCCGAGGCCGGTAAGGAGGCGGCAGAGCTGTGTATCAACACGGTTCTGGCCGACTACTACACCACCCCTGAGACCTGGAGTGTCAAACACGCCGTCCAGAAAATTCTCACACCTCTCAACCGTCGTCTCTACAATCTCGGCCACGAAATTCACGATGAAGCACGGGGCTACATCACCACGCTGAGTATTCTGGTGATCAAGTCACACCTCGGATACCTGTTTCATATCGGCGACAGCCGAATCTACCGGCTGGGGGCGGAGGATCACCAATTCACCCAGTTGACGCGGGACCACACCGCCGGAATTTCCGCAGAACAGAATTACCTGATCCGTGCCATGGGCATGGACACCAGCCTCAATGTCGATTCCAGTGTGGTGACCCTCAACCAGGGCGATATCTTTCTGCTTTCCAGTGACGGCGTGCACGATTTTTTGCCGGCGGAAGAACTGTGTCGCCTGATTGAACTTCACTCGGATGATTATGATGTTGCCTGCCGTGAGATTGTCGCTGCCGCGAGAAATGCCGGTAGCAACGATAACCTCAGTTGTGTGCTGCTGCGCATCGATCAACTGGGTCTGGAAAATATCGAGGACCTCAACGAGCGCCTGACCCGCTTGCCGTTTCCGCCGGAGCTTTATCCCGGTCTGAAAATCGACGGGTACGAAGTGCTGGCGGAAATGTACGCCAGTGAGCGCAGCCAGTTGTACCGGGTGAAAGACCTGGCCAGTGGTGAAGAGCTGGTGATGAAAACCCCGTCCCGTAACTATTGTGATGATCCGGCCTATATCGAACGCTTCATCATGGAGGAGTGGATCGGCATTCGGGTCGACCACGCCAATGTGGTCAAGGTGATTGCGCCGAAACAGGAGCGAAAGTTTCTCTACTACCTGATGGAACTGGTGCCGGGTGACACGCTGGACAAGTGGCTGGAATGTCATCCGGAGCGCCGACCGCGGGACCTGATCGGACTGGTGGAACAAATCGCCGCAGGGCTGGAAGCACTGCATGAAAAAGAGACCGTCCACCAGGACCTGAAACCCAGCAACATCATGGTCACGCCCGATTTAGGGATAAAGATCGTGGACTTCGGTTCGGTCTATGCGCCGGGTATCCACGAAATTTTTACGCCGATGAATCGTGAGCTGGCACTGGGCACATTGGACTACGCCGATCCCTCCTACCGGTTTCGGATCAACACCGGCATTCGCGGCGACATCTACTCCCTGGGGGTAATCGTTTACGAAATGTTTACCGGGTTTCTTCCCTATGGCTCCCGAATTGATAAATGTAATTCCCGGGAGGACTTCCTGCGTTTACCCTACATTCCCAGCTATCATCACCGGGATGTTATTCCGCTGTGGTTTGATCGGGCACTGAAAAAAGCCGTGGCGATTGAACCGGATCTTCGCTACGACAGCCTGCGGGCATTTCTGCGCGATCTCAAACAGCCCAACCCCGAATTTCTGAAGGAAGACCCACAACAGCCGGGCGAAAAGGATATGCTGCTGTTCTGGAAAATGCTTTCCTTTGTATTATTCGGGTTACTGATAATGTCGTTGCTGGTGTCGGCGAGTCGCTGACACCGAAAACGCCGCGATACAGATGTATACCTCGAGACAACCGACCATAAACTGAGAGACCCATGTCCCACGCTGCCAAAGAATTTACCCCCCTGAACATTGCTGTACTCACTGTTTCTGACAGCCGCACTTTGGAGCAGGATAGCTCCGGTCAATTGCTGGTGGATCGACTCACCGAAGCGGGCCATGTGTTGGCCGACCGGGTGTTGATCCCCGACGATGTTTACCAGTTGCGAGCGGAAATCTCCCGCTGGATTGCCGATCCTGCTGTACAGGTCGCATTGGTCACCGGCGGCACCGGCTTTACTGATCGCGATTCCACCCCGGAAGCATTGTTGCCCCTGTTCGATAAGCAGGTAGAGGGTTTCGGAGAACTGTTCCGACAGATTTCCTACGAGGAAATCGGCACCTCTACCATACAATCCCGCGCGGTGGCCGGATTGGCCAATCGCACGCTGGTATTTTGTATGCCGGGCTCCACCAATGCCTGTCGCACCGCCTGGGACAAAATTCTCGGCGAACAGCTCGATGCTCGGACCCGTCCCTGTAACTTTATTCCCCATGTGGCGCACGCCAAAGATTGTGAGAGTCGCGGATGAGCTGTTGTGACCAAACGGGCCTGATGACGGTCGAGCAAGCGCTCGAAAAGCTGCTTGCGGCGGCCAAAGCCCCGACAGACATTGAGACCGTTCCCTTGGGCGAGGCACTGGGCCGGGTTTTGGCAGGGGATCAATCCTCCCCGGTGAATGTACCGCCTGCAGATAACAGCGCGATGGACGGTTTTGCCCTGCGCTTTGCCGATACGGTTGCCGATGGCGAAACCACTTTGGCCGTCAGCCAGCGGATTCCTGCGGGTGCCGTGCCTGAAGCACTGCAACCGGGCACCGCTGCGCGCATCTTTACCGGTGCGGAAGTCCCTCCCGGTGCTGATACGGTGGTGATGCAGGAGCAATGCCGCTGGGATGAAGCTCAGGTAACCATTGCCGCGGGCATCAAACCCGGCGCCAATATCCGTCCCTGTGGTCAGGACATCGAAGAGGGCGCCTCGGTATTACATTCAGGACACCGTTTGAAGCCGCAGGACCTGGGGTTGCTGGCATCTATTGGCATTGCAAACGTCCCCGTGTTTCGACGCCTCAAGGTGGCACTGCTCTGTACCGGTGACGAACTGGTGGAGCCGGGTAAAGCCCTGCCGCCGGGTCATATCTATAACTCCAACCGTTATACCCTGGCTGGGCAGCTGGCAGCCCTGGGATTCGAGTGCCTGGACCTGGGCATAGTGGCAGACAATGCTGACGCCACCGAACAGGCCCTGCTCAAAGCGGCCGCCGAGGCGGACTGCATTCTCACCAGTGGCGGTGTCTCCGTCGGTGAGGAAGATCACGTCAAGGCCTGTGTCGACAAACTGGGCAGTCTGGATCTGTGGCGCATGGCCATCAAACCCGGCAAACCGTTGGCCTTTGGTCAGGTGCAGGGTACGCCGTTTATCGGCTTACCCGGCAACCCCGCCTCGGTATTCGTCACCTTTGCCATTGCGGCTCGCCCCTATCTGCTGAAAAGTCAGGGCGCCACTGACTATCTGCCTATAGCGCTGCCGGTGATGGCAGGATTCAGCCGCCCGAATTCGCCAAAGCGGCAGGAATATCTGCGCGCCAGACTGGTTCTGGACGAACAGGGCCGCGCCTGCGCCCATCTGGCGGGTAATCAGAGCAGTGGTGTGCTGTCCACAGCCAGTACCGGCAATGGTTTTGCGATTCACCGTTTGGGTGAGACCATCAATGAAGGTGATATGGTCCCGTTCCTGCCGTTTTCCGAACTCCTGTTCTAGCATTTGCTGGTTATTTGATCTGGGTGCTTTGCTGTGAAATGCCCCAGCTTCTATGCTCTAAAGACATAACTTTTTAATCGCGTTATCGTGACAGATAAAAAAAGGATCTATGTCTATGGGCAGTCGGGTGACATTAGCGTTTCATGGCGCCGCCGGTACAGTGACCGGCTCACGCTACTTACTGGAAGTGGACGAGCGGCGGGTGTTGGTGGACTGCGGTCTGTTCCAGGGTTTCAAGCATCTTCGGGAACGCAACTGGCGTCCCTTCCCGGTAGATCCGTCCACGATTGAAGCTGTATTCCTCACCCACGCCCATCTCGACCACAGTGGCTACCTGCCCAGATTGGTGAAAGATGGCTTCAGTGGCCCCGTCTATTGCACCCAGGCCACCCGCGATCTGTGTCGCATTCTACTGCTCGATTCTGCCAAATTACAGGAAGAGGAGGCGGCATTCCGTAATCGTCACCAGTACAGCAAGCACAAGCCGGCGCTGCCCCTTTATACGCAACATGATGCCAAAAAAGCATTAGAGCTCTTTGAAGTGGTGAGTTTCAGTATGCCGGAAAACCCCATGCCCGGTGTGTCGCTAGGTGATATCGAAGTGGGGTTCTACCCCAACGGGCATATTCTCGGATCGTCCTTTCTGGATGTGCAGGCCGGAGGCCGCCATATTCTGTTCAGTGGCGATTTGGGGCGCAGTAATGATCTGGTGATGCGCCCGCCGGAGTTCCCGGTGTTCTGCGATTACCTGGTGGTGGAATCCACTTATGGTAATCGTCTGCACGACAACCGTGATGTCTGGGAAGTGGTGGGAGATATCATCAATGAGACCGTGTCTTCGGGCGGTTCGGTATTGATTCCTTCCTTTGCGGTGGGGCGTGCCCAGGCGATGCTGTATCTGATTACCGAATTGCGCCGTCGGGAGATGATCC
>JBFICU010000141.1:0-5214 GCA_041581855.1 Porticoccus sp.
CCTGATCGCCCTCTTTCTCGCCCTGCTGCCGATGCTATCCCAGGCCGAAGATGTCAGTGTGGCAGTGGCATCCAACTTCACTGCGCCAATGCAGGAGATCGCCGCCGCCTTCGAACAACAGAACGGCCACCGGGCGGCACTAGCCTTCGGCTCCTCCGGCAAGCTCTACGCCCAGATCCACAACGGCGCGCCGTTTCAGGTTTTTCTCTCCGCCGACCAGACCAAACCGGCCGCTTTAGAGCAGGATGGGCTGGCTGTAGCGGACAGCCGCTTTACCTACGCCATTGGCACACTGGTGCTGCTAGCAGCCAACCACAGCGAACAATCTCCAGAAACGCAATTGCGCAATGGCAATTATCAGAAGCTGGCCTTGGCCAATCCGCGACTTGCTCCCTACGGTGTGGCGGCTCTGGAAGTGCTGGCTGAACTGCACCTTGGCGACAGCACCGCCCCCAGGCTTGTGTTGGGTGAAAATATCGCCCAAACCTATCAATTCATCAGCACCGGTAATGCTCAACTCGGCTTTGTTGCCCTGTCGCAAGTAGCAGGCAACGACGACATGTCAGGCAAATACTGGATTGTCCCCACCGAGCTCTACAAGCCCATCCGCCAGGATGCAGTGCTGCTCAAGAGCGGCGCCGACAACCCCGCTGCCCAATCATTGCTCGAGTTCCTGCGCAGCGACGCGGCACTCGCTATCATGCAACGTTATGGCTACGGCCAGACGGACAAGGAATAAAACGTGGGCTTTTCGGCTGCTGACCTCACAGCCATCTGGCTGACCCTGCGACTGGCGGCCATCGTCACCCTGTTGCTGCTGCTGATTGGCACACCCATCGCCTGGTGGCTGAGTCGAACCCGCTGTCGCTGGAAAGGGGCGATCAGCGCGATCATCGCCCTGCCGCTGGTATTGCCTCCCACGGTGCTGGGTTTTTATCTGCTGCTGGCCATGGGGCCAAACGGCCCTGTTGGAAAACTTACCGAAGCCATGGGCATCGGTACCCTGCCCTTTACCTTCTGGGGGCTGGTGGTGGCCTCGGTATTTTATTCCCTGCCATTTGTCGTGCAGCCCATCCAGAACGCCATGGAAGCCATGGGTGAACGCCCGCTGGAAGTGGCCGCCACCCTCGGTGCCGGCCCAAGAGATGCTTTCTTCAACGTGGTGTTGCCATTGGCACGACCCGGCTTTATCACCGCAGCCATCCTCGGCTTTACCCACACCCTTGGGGAATTCGGCGTCGTGCTGATGATCGGCGGCAATATTCCCGGTGCCACCCGCGTGATCTCGGTGCAGATCTACGATCATGTGGAAGCCATGGACTATGCACAAGCCAACTGGTTAGCCGCGTCCATGGTGATCTTCTCCTTTGCGGTGCTGGCGGTGCTCTACAGCCGCAAACGCACACTGGTACTAAAGTGAGACGATGGCCATGAGCACACCCACACTCAGCGCGCGCTTTCAGTTAAACCGCTCCAATTTCAACCTGGATGTGGAATTGCAGCTGCCCTGTCAGGGCGTGACCGCCCTGTTCGGCCATTCCGGTTCGGGAAAAACCTCGCTATTGCGCTGTATCGCCGGGCTGGAAAATTCCGCCACTGGCACCCTTCACTTCAACAACGAAGTCTGGCAGGACAACAACCTCTTTGTTCCCACCCACCAGCGTCGCCTCGGCTACGTCTTTCAGGAAGCCAGCCTGTTGCCGCATTTGAGCGCTCGGGGCAATCTGGAATTCGCCAGAAAGCGTGCAGCCGAAACGATCTTGGAAGCGGACTATCAACGCATTGTCGACCTGCTGGGTATCGGCCCATTGCTGGATCATTCCCCCTCGCAACTCTCTGGCGGCGAACGACAGCGGGTGGCCATCGCGCGGGCTCTGCTGAGCAAACCACGCTTACTGCTGATGGATGAGCCGCTGGCCTCACTCGACCAGGCCCGCAAACAGGAAATCCTGCCCTATCTGGAATCCCTGAAAAACGAGCTGGACGTACCGATCATCTACGTCAGCCACTCCCCGGATGAAGTGGCCCGATTGGCGGACACCCTGGTGGCGATGGAAGACGGTCACATCGTCGCCAGCGGCCCTCTCAATGAAACCCTTACCCGTCTCGATTTCCCTATCAAACTGGGGGAGGAAGTGGGTTCCGTGGTGCAGGCAAATGTGGTGGAGCGGGATGCACAATGGCAACTGGCGAAAGCATCTTTTGACGGCGGCGAACTCTGGTTCCGGGACAGCGGTCACCCTATCGGCAGCCCAGTACGTGTGCGGGTGTTTGCGCGGGATATCAGTCTCTCCCTGCAACACCATAGCGATACCAGCATCGTTAATTCCCTGCCTGCCGTGGTAGAGGAAATCTCCACTGAACAACACCCCGGCCTGGCGCTGGTGAAACTCCGCGTCGGCAACACCCCGCTGGTGGCCCGCCTCACCCATCGCTCCGCCCACCACCTGGAACTGGCCCCCGGAAAACCCATCTGGGCGCAGATTAAATCCGTGGCGATTATCCAGTAACCAGTGCCACACGTCGGCTTAACCGATCTGTTTTACACGGTCATCTATACTGATAAAACACTGTTGTGAACGCCCATGAAAGGGGCTGACAACGATCCCACCGACCGTCGTGTTGTCCACCCCAGCTTCCGGGCAGGAGGAGAGACATGACACGCGCATTTGAAAAATGGTGGCTCGCCCTGGCCACCGCCATGCTGTTAGTGATGGGCTACCAACCCGCCCTGGCCGAAGAAATGGCCGACATGAAAGAACCCTCGCTCTACACCCGACTTGGTGGCCTGATGCCGATCTCGGTGGTGGTCAGCGACTTTCTCGATGCAATCGTTCCAGACCCCATGCTCAATACCAATCCCGCTATTGATGCCGCACGCGAACGGGTACCGACGCCCTACCTGAAATACCATGTCACCGCGATGGTCTGCGAGGCCACCGGTGGTCCCTGCAAGTACCAGGGCCGCACCATGAAGGCGGCTCATGCACATTTAAATATTTCATCCGCAGAATGGGATCGCATGGAAACCATCTTTAAGGAAGTACTCACGAAGCACAACGTCCCGGCACAAGAGACACAGGAGCTGCTCGACATCATCGACTCGACCAAAGCCGACATCGTCGCCCAGACATCCAACTGAGAAATCTTGCCACCGGTCTCCCAAGGCAAACACTTGGGAGCCGGCGGTAACGCAACACAACTGCATGGTGTTCCATCAGCCATGCTGCACTGAGGTGGTACGGAACGAATATGGAATAGAGGTGACTAATTGTGCGTAACGGGGGCCATCCGAAAAAGATAAAGCCGGCAATGTTTGCCTAAGCACCATATCTAGGTGTCATTACCTAATAAAATCTGTTTGACTACCCCAACTGAGCAAAAATATTCACTTTTTCGTCGATTCCTCATCCGGTTTCGACACTGGCGTGTTTCAATTCCCCGCCCCCATACGTATAGGTAGCCATGAAAGTTCCAAAACGGATTCAACCGCTGGTCGATATTGGCCTGGTTGATGAGGTCATCTGCCAGCTAATGAGCGGCAAAGAAGCCACCGTCTATATCGTGCGTTGCGGCGATGAAACCCGCTGCGCCAAAGTTTATAAGGATTCCGCCCAACGCAGCTTCAAAAAAGCCGTGCAATACCAGGAAGGCCGAAAAGATCGTAATAGCCGTCGCGCCAGAGCCATGGGCAAAGGTACGCGGTTTGGCCGTCAGCAACAGGAAGAAAGATGGCAAAGTGCCGAGGTCAATGCCCTGTACAAAGTGGCGGAGGCCGGGGTACGAGTTCCCACAGCCTACGGTTGCTTTGATGGCGTGTTGTTGATGGAGCTGGTCACCGATGAAACTGGCGACGCAGCCCCAAGACTCAATGATGTGACCATGTCTGTCGAACAGGCTCTGGAAGATCACGCCACCATGATGAACTACGTGGTTCGCATGTTGTGCGTGGGACTGGTTCACGGCGATTTATCGGAATTCAACGTGCTGGTCGACGCCTATGGCCCAGTGATTATCGACATGCCACAAGCGGTGGACGCCGCAGCAAACAATAATGCGCAGGCCATGTTCACCCGGGATGTCGACAACATGACCACCTACTACGGCCAGTATGCACCGGAGCTGCTCAGCACCCGCTATGCCCAGGAAATCTGGGCGCTGTTTGAACAGGGTGAACTGGACCCGGACGTCACACTCACCGGTCATTTTGATGATCCAGATGATGCTGCCGACGTCGGCAGTGTCCTGCTGGAAATCAAGGCGGCCATGCAGGAAGAGGCAGACCGCATAGAGCGGATGTCCGAAAGTGAACTCTATTGAGGCCCATTGAGACAGATTCACCCCGGTTAGACTCGACGAATCTGCTGCCACCCCTTATAGTACGCGCCTCGCAAAGCGCCCCCATTTAGCCCAACGATTCAGGATTAACCCTTTGATTTCCACAGCAAATATCACCATGCAATTTGGTGCCAAACCCTTATTTGAAAATATTTCCGTCAAGTTTGGCAACGGCAACCGCTACGGCTTGATTGGCGCCAATGGCTGCGGCAAATCCACCTTTATGAAAATTCTGGATGGCAGCCTGGCACCCAGTGCCGGCAATGTTTCGATCTCGCCCAATGAGCGCGTCGGCAAGCTGCACCAGGATCAGTTTGCCTTTGAGCAATACAGCGTGGTGGACACCGTTATCATGGGCCACAGCGAATTGTGGAAAGTGAAACAAGAGCGCGAGCGCATCTACTCCCTGCCTGACATGACCGAAGAAGACGGCATGAAGGTGGCCGAACTGGAAGTGCGCTTTGCCGAACTGGATGGCTACAGTGCCGAAAGCCGCGCCGGAGAAATTCTGCTGGGTGCCGGTATTGACGAAGACCTGCACTTTGGCCCCATGAGCGACGTTGCGCCGGGCTGGAAATTGCGTGTGCTGCTGGCGCAGGCTTTGTTCTCAGACCCGGATATTCTGCTGCTGGACGAGCCCACCAACAACCTGGACATCAACACCATCCGCTGGTTGGAAGCCATCTTGAACCAGCACAAAAGCACCATGGTGATTATTTCCCACGACCGCCACTTCCTGAATGCCGTGTGCACCCACATTGCCGACATCGATTACGGCGAACTGCGTATCTACCCCGGCAACTACGACGACTTTATGATGGCCTCCACCCAGGCCCGCGAACTGCAGTTTTCTGAAAACGAAAAGAAGAAAACCCA
>JBFICU010000142.1:0-5175 GCA_041581855.1 Porticoccus sp.
CTGACATACAAGGCGAACGAATGGGTCAGCCTCTACGGTAGCCTGCGCAGGGGATTCAAATCCGGCGGTTTTCAGGTCACCAGTTTTATTCCTGACAGCGGTATTGAATTTGACGAGGAGATCGTTGATGCCGTTGAGCTGGGGTTGATGGTTGAGGACATTGAACAACAGTGGCGTCTGAACCTGACGGCGTTTAGCCAGCACGTCGATGGTTACCAAGTATTTATTATTGAGAATAATACCAGTGTCGTCAGCAATGCCAGCGATGTGAAAATCAGCGGGGTTGAGCTGGAAGGGTTGGTCAGGGTCAGCCCTCATCTCTCTTTTGGTATTAACGCCAGCTATACCGAGAGTGAATTTGTCAGTTTTGACAATGGGCCATGTCCGGCATTCAGTACTGAGCTTCAATGCGATCTATCAGGCAGGCCACTACCCAATGTGCCGAACTGGGCGGTGTCCACATCAGTCGTTCATGTGGTGCCCGTTGGCTCGTTCGAGTTGATGTCGGCCTTGCAGTATTTTTATAAAGGCAGTCGTTATGCTTCGCCGGATCTTGATCCTGTGACGTACCAGGGTGAGGTGAATCTGGTTAATGCCAGCATTCGTCTCTCTGATAAGCAGGCTGGTTGGAATATCAGTTTATGGGCCAGAAACCTGACCGATGAGTACTACGTTGACCAGATGTTTGATTCAGTCGCGTTTCCCGGTGATCAGCACAGCTTTCCCGGTGAACCGCGCACCTATGGATTAGGTGTTGGGCTGGCATTTTAGCTGTGAAGGTGGCTGCTCAAACAGCGAGGGCACTTCCTGTTTGATCCAGTCGGGAATCACTTGTTCGCCGTGAAGGCTGAGCATAATCGTGACAAAGCCACGTAACACATTGGCTCTATGGTGCTCATGACTGCAATTATTCGACGCGATATAGTGCAGGATTCGCAGGAAGTTGCTGGCCGTGTTGATTGGCAGGAGGCGTAGTGCCGTGCGCACATGCAAGGGTAAGTCCTTCGTGTCACGGGCGAGCATCATGGCGTGCATGACAGGTTTGTGCAGGATGTTCACTTCGTGTTCAAGTATGTCTGCGCCAACCTGATTCACATTGTCCTGATCATCCAGGGCCAGGTAGGCCACAACCCTCAGAGTTTGCACCAGTCGGTAGAACGGGCTGCCCCGTTCCGACATTTCCAGGCAGTGCTGGTAATAACTCAGCCCCTCTTCAATGTCGCCCCGATAGACATGAATGCGGCCCACCACCATGTAACAGGCGGCATAGGCGGGACCCAGTTCCAGCGCCCGTTCTGCCAGCGTTTCGCTCAATTCAACATGACCAAGCCCCAGCAGTCGCTCTGCAATGGAAGACAGGTACAAGGCGTCATCCTGTAATGCGGGTAAATGGTCGAAAATCAGGTTTTCAATTTCCTGATGTTTTGCTTCCATATCCACGAAATTACCGGCAAAAATCTGGCTACTCAGATTATTCGCTAACAGGATGGCGCAGTGATGATCGTCCGGGAATTCATTCAGGCGTTGGCGTAATTGCTGCTCAACCTTGACGTTGTTACCTCTGCCGTGTTCAAAGAGTTGGGCCGCTTTATAAAGGCCAACACTTAACGGGTCACTATTGAGAGAGGACTTTTCTCCGGCGCGAAATATCTGTGCATGGCAAATACTATCCTTGATGGCGTTGGCAAGCCGGGAGGGGGGCGCGCTTGAAAATGCCTCCTCCGGAAGGGGCATCGCAACGTGGTGGGTACTGAATACCTGCCCCGTTTTTCGGTTAACCACGACCAGATTACAGCTGACACTGGATCCGGTAGTGATAAAGCTGAGTTCGAGGGCAAAGCTGGCTTTTAAATGCAGCTGCTGCCGGATTTCATCGTCCGGAAATAGTTCGACGGCTCCCTGCGAACTCAAAGCCTCCCTGAGCGAAGCTGCCAGGTTGTTAGTAAAGGTAGCCGCGTAGGGGTTGGCTTGAGCGGCTTTGGCCAGGCCGTAGATAGGCCCAACGGATAAAAAAATGGCGGTGGAACTGCCCGACGGTGCTGCCTGCTGCGGGGAGGCGATCCAAATATAGCCTTCGCCATACTGGGTAGCTATAAAACGGGGGGCTCGCGATGAGTCGCCTAGCTTTCTGCGCAACCGACTGATCAGGTAGTCAACATTGCGGTCGATGCTGTCAGAGCCAACGCCCTCAATAGAATCCAGTAACCTTTCCCGAGTTAGAAGTTTGCCCACCTGCGAGGTGAAACAAACGAGCAAAGCTCGCTCGAGCTTGCTGAACTTGATCTTCTCACCGTTGCCCGACAGGGCAAAAACATAGTCGGTATCAAACTGCAGATCACCGTAAGAGAGCCAGGTCATACTGATCCTTCATTCTTCGATAAGTTTGCCGGCGACATTGGAGCCCCATTTTGGCGCGTCCAATATAAGCGGAGATTGCCGGGAGGTTTTCAGCCGGACCGTCGAAAATCACATAGTTCTGCAAGGTTTCGTGATTAGTATCTATAACAGGGCCAGTTTCGAGTCAACGTTTCTCGCTGGCTATCTGATTATTGGTCGGTACCTGAATGTAGCCGGTACCTAACTTCCAATTGCCATCGTAGCCAGTGCTCGTTGCAGTTTTGTGAGTGTTGGTGATGGACATCGCTGAATTCTGCAATGAATACCCGCCATAGCGAATTAATTAACATCAAGAAACACTGTGTTGGAGTCGATCATGGATAAAGTCGTGAAGTCATTGTGCGGGCTCGTATCAATATATACGCGGGCCGTTGCCACCTGGGTGTTGGTTTTAGCTGGCAGCACAGCAGCCATGTCGAATGCGCTTGCCCATGATCCCGGGGTCGAGAGTACTCATTCCGGCACAACACTGATCAATCGCATCCTGGATGGCTCATCAGCACGTCTGGAGGTTAAGTGGGGTGACATGGTTTTGGACGCTGCCGGAAATCCTGTCATTGCCTATGTCACGAGCGAAAATCGACTCTATCTGGTCCGTTGTAACGATCAGGATTGCCTGGGTGGGGATGATCTCATCAAGCGAATAGCGTTCAATGCCAGTGGGCGGCCATCAATCGGTCTTACTTTCCGCAACGAGCCAGTCATCGCCTACAGCCATCAAAGTAAAGTTTACCTGGCGACCTGTCACGATCCTCAGTGTAACTCTATGGGCGACGCCCTTAATTGGCCCACATATTTGCCCCCGCCGATTGTCGACGGAGAGCCGGAGATTGGCGTTCCAGCAATTATTGACGAGAATGCCTCTGCCGGCACCAACATTGATCTGGTTATGGGTAACATCGCCTATCTTTCTGATGGTACACCCATCAGACAGCTTGTACACATCGCATACCACGACCACAACAGTGGCGACGTGAGATATATAAAGTGCCCCCCGGCTAGCTGTGATGACATCGCCATCAATTACAGGGTAATTGATTACCACGTCAGTGGAGGAGGCGGGCTTTCCCTGGCAATCGGTTCCGGGGGCCGGGTAGGATTGATTTATAACCTTGAAGATCGGATCCAGATAAAGCTATGGGATGAAGGGTTAGTTATAGGGCCTCCTTTTTCGGTTGAAATGGAGTTGGAGCCCAAGTCTAAGTACGGCTCTCTGGCCTTTGATTCGCAAAATCACCCCC
The DNA here is from genome assembly GCA_041581855.1 of Porticoccus sp. GTDB lineage: Bacteria > Pseudomonadota > Gammaproteobacteria > Pseudomonadales > Porticoccaceae > Porticoccus. The sequence goes on from JBFICU010000142.1 coordinate 3,639, forward strand.
TTGTTGCCTATGTCTGGGGAGAGTTAGGCCCTGATCCAGAACTGAGTGTCAGGCTGTTCCGTTGTGGTGACGAATCATGTTCTGTCAGCGGAAATGTGGTGCGAAAAATCGATGTGTTTCCCTATATCGGAGTGTTAGGTCCAGTAGATCTCGCTATCAACCGGAATGACAACCCGGTAATGGCCTACAAGTTTCTCGAGCAGGTCAGATATATCACATGCGATACACCTACATGCTCCGAGGGTGTTGGCAATGTAGTGCACGGGTTGGTTTTTAAATCTGGCGCGACCGTCACGGAGACAACAGATGGTGGATCGGTTGATCTCAATGATATCGATCTGAGGTATTTCGGGCCCGAATTTCTCGACAGTCCATCGTTTGACCTGGGCTACTATCTGTCACTGGCACTCGACGAGAACGATATTCCCGTCATCTCCCATTCAAGCCTTCAGGAATACAACCTGTGGATTAATCACTGCGGCTCCCGGGACTGCAGTCTATTTACCGACGATGCAGATAAAGACTTCGTTTCTGACTCGGTCGACAACTGTCTCAACCTGATTAATACGGACCAATTGGATCTTGATGGAGATGGTGAAGGCGATTTGTGTGATTCTGACATGGATGGGGATGGTGTCCCAAATAACGTTGATAAATTCCCGGAAGATCCCAATGAGTGGGCCGACTCTGACAACGATACCATTGGGGATAACGCAGATAATTGTCCGGCGATTGGCAACGCCACACAGGCAGACCTTGATGGTGACGGTATAGGCGATGCCTGTGACGATGATATCGATGGCGATACCTTTCTCAATACAGACGACGCCTTTCCATATGATCCCGCTGAATGGCTTGACACTGACGGCGACAATATCGGCAACAACGCCGACCCGGATGATGATGGTGATGGTTGGGCGGACGACACGGAATTATTCTGTGGATCAGACCCCCTCAATTCGCTGTCGGGTCTAGACATTAATAACCTGCCGCCCAATTGTTCGCCCGATGCGGACGGTGATGGCGTCATTGACACTGAGGATGCGTTCCCGCTGAATCCCAACGAGTGGATCGATACGGATGGCGATGGCGTGGGCAATAACAGCGACAGTGACGACGACGGGGACGGTTTTGCCGATGTCGAGGAACTCGCTTGCGGTACAGATTCGCTCGACCCCAATTCGGTTCTGCTTAACAGCGATGGAGACATAGATTTAAACGACAGGAACCAAGGACCCTACTATGACTGCTATGACCCTGACGACGATAATGATGGGGTGCCCGATGTTGATGATTTTTATCCGCTGGATCCCACTCGCTGGCAGCAGGATAGCACTCCACCCGTCATTTCAGTGGCTGTACAGGCTGTTAGTGCGGAGGCGACTGGGGCACAAACCCATGTTGATCTGGGTGCTGTTACAGCAGCAGACGCGGTTGACGGCACTGTCAGCGTAAGCAGTAATGCTCCCGCCGCATTCCCATTGGGTGTCACCACAGTGACGTATACAGCCAGTGACACTAGCGGCAACACGGCCAC
>JBFICU010000143.1:0-5148 GCA_041581855.1 Porticoccus sp.
AGCACTGGTTGCCTCATCCAGAATCAGCAGTTGTGGACGTTTGATCAACGCGCGGGCAATCGCAATACGCTGACGCTGCCCACCAGACAGTTTGCCCCCGCGCTCTCCAACAATCGTGTGAATGCCTTCAGGAAAAGATGACACGAATCCCCATGCGCCTGCCTGCCGCAAAGCCCTTTCCGCATCCCCTTCGGTGAGCCCACTCTCCCCGAGGGTGACATTGTGGAGAACGGTATCATGCAGCAGTACTGTTTCCTGCGGGACATAGCCAATGGACTGACGCCAGGCACGAATATCAAGCTTTCCAAGCGGGGTCCCCGCCACCAGAATTTCTCCTGATGTCGGTTTTAGCAGCGCAATAGTCAGGTCAATGATGGTGGTCTTGCCCACACCGGAGGAGCCAATCAAGGCCGTGATGCCACCAACAGGAATCTCCAGTGAAACGCCTCTGAAAACCTGGTTTCCGTCGTAGGCGAAACCCACGTCTCGAAATTCAATTGAATCGGTCAAGCTAGGCACAACTCCCGCATCCAAGTGCTCCCGGGAGGCGGTCGCTTCATTGATGGACTGCTGGAGAGACCAATAGGCACTCTCATTTTGTACCATGCTCTGATACTGTTTCTGAACCTTACCCAAAAAGGCGAACGTCCGTCCCAGCGTCACCACCAACACCATCACCGTTGCAAATTCCATTTCAAGCGTGACCAGAGCCACATACATGCCCAGTGCAATAAACACCGTAAACATCACGTCCTGGGCAGATCCCAGCAACGCCTTGCTAAAAACCTGTCTTCTGAGGGATTTATTGAGACGCGAAGTCTCCATCTCCAAAACAGAATCAGCAAGATGCTCACGGGCCATGGCTTTGAGTGGCTTCACAGATTGCAGCGTGTCGGTCAGGCGCGACATCAGGGAAATCATCAAGTGAGTCTGCTTTTTTCCAGCCTTGCGGGTAACTATCACCAAGAAGTGTGAAATCCCGATAACCAGCAGTCCCGCACCAAGACTGAGAAGAGCTGCCCGCCAGGACACAGCAACGGCAACCGCACCATAAATAACCGCTTGGATTAAAAAGGTAATGGCTGTCGCGCCACAAACAAACGAATCTGAAGACCGCTTTGCTTCAGTAGCCATGGCATTGGTTAGCTGGCCAATCGGCTTATGCAGAAAGTATTCCCACTTGCTGCGCATCACAGCACGCAACATCTCAAGACGCAGGTCTGTGCCTATCTGGGCGGCTGTGTAGCCAACCTGCCGTTGGGCAACTAGCAGGAGAATACTTTTTAAGGTCACCCCTATAACGATAATGAGCAATAAGGCGCCTATGGTCGGAGCAATACCGATATTGGCAAGGAAATCGACAACATACTTCTCTAAAGGGTTTTGAGCCCCACCATCACTTCCCGACCCTGACTTCATTGCCACATTCAACAGCGGCAGCAACGCGGATAATCCAACCCCTTCAGCGAGACCTGACAAAAACAATGCCAGCAGCATCAGTAGCGTCTGCCACCGGTATTTTCTGAAAAAATTGAGCATTAAGCGCATGGGATTAATCTCTGGCCTGAAATACTGACAGTACATTCTCGGCTGGCCAACTCAACAGAATGAGGACTTCGAAGAAATGGATGAAGTGCTAACCGACAAAGAGCTGCTCTGCTATATCGGCGAAGTAATCACACCACAAGGGGCAAACCGGGCGTCATTTTAGCCCGAATAAATCAGTGATGTTCGCTCCAAACTAAAAAAAGCCTGTAATCCTCTCTCCTGCTTGTTAACAGGGATTACCAAATGGACTGCTAACAGTCCAGCTAGGCAACTCCACCTAAATCTCACCAACCAGTTACGAATAAAAACCTGCACCAAGAAGCACGTCATCAAGCACGCAACCCAAACCCCCTCTCTGGTCATTTTCAGGGCCTTACTGCATACTTCCGGGCCTTGTAGCCACAACAGAGTATTGGTCAACAATGTTGCAAATGAGTGATGGGGTAAAGAAAGCCCTGGTTATTGCACCCACAGAGATATTACCCAGTAAGTTACGGGTAGCGCTGCGTAAAAAGTATCTCGGCCAGCTTGAACTCGCTCGTGCCCAGCGGGCCAATTTGCTCATTATCGGCCACCCAAAAAGCGGTAACACCTGGCTCAAAGTCATGATGTCCCGCCTCTACCAGGTTCGCTACAACCTACCCAGTTCACAATTGATCAATACCGATGAACTGGCCCGCAAACATCCTGGTATTCCACGTCTCGCGGCCACTAACGGTTGCTATAGCTACGAACAGGTGGTGGGAAAACTGCTTACGCCGCAGGCCCACGACAACATTTTGAAGCACAAGCCGGTCTTGTTTCTGGCACGTCAGCCAATTGATATTGCTGTTTCCTGGTACCACCAGTTCACCAAGCGCCAATCCCGCGCCAAACAGGAACTGATCAATCATTCTATCGAGCACCCGATTGACCGACACTCTATCGGCCTCTGGGATTTCGTTCGTCACAGCGACATTGGATTACCGTTCCTGATCAACTATCTGAACACCTGGTATGACAACGTTCAGGGACTTGATAGGGCATCTATCATCAGGTACGAGGATCTCCGAGCGGAGCCGACGGAAACCCTGACCAAAGTGTTTGAGTTGATGGGTGAAACCTTTACCGAGCAGGAGATCAACGAAGCCGTGTCCTTTGGTTCGTTCGACAACCTGCGTAAGCTGGAAACCAGTGGACATTTTCGCCAAGGCGGGATGCGCTTGCACAATGCCAACGACCCCACTACTTTCAAAACCCGGAGGGGTAAGGTCGGTGGCTATAAGGATGATTTCAGCGAAGCACAGGTAGCGGAACTCGAAGAGCTGGTGCGTGAACGCCTCAACCCGGCACTCGGCTATCACCTGTGACATCGCGGCAATCGAGCGCAACTGCCGTGAACAATCCGCCAAACGATCAGCAATCTCCCCTGCATTTTCCCGTCACCTGGCTGGTCCTCGGTGACAAACAAGGCGATAACAGCCAAGTTGAAACCCTGGTCGAGGGATTGGCTTGGCCATATACCCGCAAATACGTGCACATGCGGGAAGAATTTGTGCTTGGCAAACCGAAGTTTCGGGCTACCCTCGACCACCTGGACCTAAGTAATTCCGATCCCCTGACACCACCCTGGCCTGATCTCATCATCACCGTTGGCCGGCGTCCCTCAATGGTGGCCCTGTGGATCAGGGAGCAATCCGGCAACCGGACTCGTATCGTCCTGGTCGGCAAACCCTCGGGCAACATGCCGGACTTCGACCTGGTTATCGCCAGCAGTGAGAATCATCTGCCTCCGCTGGACAATCTGGTCACCATCGCCCTGCCCTTTATGAAGGTCGACCCCGATAAAATCGCTGTGGAAGCGGAACGCTGGCAGAGCAGACTGGCCAAACTGCCTCGCCCGCTGATCGCCATCCTGGTAGGAGGGGAAACGGGCCCCTTTATCATGAAGGAAAGTGTCGCGGATAAGCTGGCGGCTTTGGCACACCACATTCACAACGACCTGGGCGGCACGGCTTATGTCACCACCAGCCGGCGCACCAAGCCAGAAGTTGTGGAAGCACTCAGACAATCCCTGCCCCAAGGAACCCCCTTTTTCAGCTGGTCTGCCAACGCGGGAGACAACCCCTATAAAGCCCTGCTGGGCACGGCAGACGGTTTTATTGTCACTGGCGATAGTATTTCGATGATGGTGGAGGTGGTACTCATGCACAAGCCGCTCGCCATATTCTCCCTTCCTCAGGGCTTAGCCGGGACCGTAGACCAGCTACGTCGCACCCTGATCAGGTTACTTTACAATCCCCGCTGTGAAACAACACTGGATCGCTGGCGCCAACGTCTTGCAAGGCTTGTGTTCCGACTGGATCGTTTCGAACTGCTGAGCTCCACCCGGGACTTCAACTATTTTCACAGAATGCTGATCAAGCGGGGGGTGGCAGTATGGGCCGGAGAACCCCTTAAACCCCCGGCCGACCTTCAAGCAAGTGACTTGGACAAAGTAGTGGCCAGAATCAACGGCCTGTTCGAACAGCCGGCGAACGTCGACTGACCTCAGCCGGGAGCAAAATCCCGACTGGCATGGGCTGCACACTTCCTCAGCGCAAGCCTAAAACGTTTTTGACAAAGCGGGTAGAAAAGCGGCTCAGCCGTTGGCTAGCCACCGACCAGGCACTCTGGTCAAGGTAGTTGAGCTGCACCATACGGCGCTCGCCCACAAAGCGGGTATGACCATGCCACGAGTGATCCGTACGGCGAAATGCCAGCAACGTACCGCCGATGGGCGCCACCTCGGCAGCATAATCCTCAATATCCTCACCCGAGCGCAGCATCCGCAGGCGACCTTCCTTGGCAGTCCAGTCAGCATTGAAATACACCAATACTGTCAGCACCTTGCTCTTGTGGTCGGTGTGGATATTACCGTCCGTGCGCTCGCAGAACTTGCGGACCGTCAAGGTCGTGGGCAGATTCACCAGATCCATGTCAAATTTCTCCGCCAGCACTTCGGCCAGCTCGCGACTTCTCATCTCCTCCACAAATCGGCCGAACGCCGGACCATAAGTGAGTGATTCCAGGTCATGATTGGCCGCGGTTTCAATGGCAGGGTAATCAGCATTTATCTGTGCCAAGCTGTCGCTGTCGATAAAATTGGGCGCGACGAGAAAATCAAACGGATCCCGTTGCAATTGGCTCTTTTGCACTGATTCTAAATTGAGCAGAAGCACAGTTTTTCTCACAGAAATAACAACATTGGCAAGCATTCTAATTGCCTGCCCTTAAGGGCCGCAAGGCAAGCACCGTCCTGTCGCAACCTCACTTGATACAGATCACAAAGGGGGTTTGGCCTTTACAGACCAACGGGGCAGCCCTGTTACGCCCAAGTAGCCCCGCAGATAAGCTGTCGCGAACGGGAAGCCCCTCTACAATAGAATTACCTGTAGTGTGATGGTATTTCTCTTACACATGGTCATTTATTGAACAGTAGCTATGAGAACCTGTTGAAATTTTGAAAAACTGTACAGCCTAGAACCCATTATAACTTCTCGAGGTAGCCGCTGCGAAAACTCCGCGGCGGCATCGTTTATAGCCTACTGAAACAAGATATCTATAGATACCCTTGGGTAA
>JBFICU010000144.1:0-5140 GCA_041581855.1 Porticoccus sp.
GCAAACCCTTTCGCCACAGCCGAAAGGTCGAGCTGAATGTCCGCCGTTCGCCTAGCGCTGCTATCTAGCGTATCTATTTCGAGTTTGCCTAAACCAACCTGGGCAAGCAGGGTTTTAATTTTGTCCTTTGGAGGAACACTGTCGAGCGACGGGTCGGGTCCAAACCCCCACAAATTAACCAGTGGGCCTACTGTAGGATCGAATGCACCGTCAGTTAGTCGATAGATTTGAGTAGAGACCTGCAGGACTTTGAGCATGTCTGCTGATACGGAAAAACTGCTCTTTACCGCTGACTGATTGAGCTGCATTAGCTCAGAATCAGCACGGTAGGTCGTGAAGATATTATCCATCCTATCCAGAGTCTGTTGAATCTGGACGGCCATATCTTCTGGTACCGCAACATTGTCAGGAACAATTTTTACCTGATAGGTTGTCCCCATGGTCAGGCCATTGTAGACCAACTGCTCCGGGGGCTCTGAACAGCCAGACAACAGCCCGCTGAGCAACACAGCAAACAAAAACGAGGCCCCAGGCCCCGTTTTTGTTGTTCTTTCTAAAGGTAACACCGTCATTAACCACCAAAATCATCAAGGAAGATGTTATCCCTCTCAACTCCGAGATCTACCAACATCTTTATCACAGCAGCGTTCATCATCGGCGGACCGCACATGTAGTACTCGCAGTCTTCAGGCGCCGGATGGTCCTTAAGGTAATTGTCGAACAATACCTGGTGAATAAATCCTTTTAAGCCTGACCAATTATCTTCCGGTTGTGGATCGGATAGCGCCAAGTGCCACTTAAAGTTCTCATTTTCTGCTTGCAGCTCATCATACTCTTCCGTATAGAAACACTCGCGGAGAGAGCGGGCACCGTACCAGAAGGAAATCTTACGCGAAGACTTCAGACGACGCAGTTGATCGAAAATATGGGAGCGCATAGGTGCCATACCAGCACCACCACCGATAAAGACCATTTCATTTTCGGTATCTTTGGCAAAGAACTCACCGAACGGTCCGTATACAGTCACTTTGTCACCTGGTTTCAGACTGAATACCCAGGAAGACATAATGCCCGGCGGGATGCCCTGTGCTCCAGGAGGCGGAGTGGCACAGCGGATATTGAATTTCACCACACCCCTTTCTTCCGGATAGTTAGCCATGGAGTAAGCGCGGATGGTGGTTTCAGTTACTTTGGATTCAAGTTTGAAGAAGCCAAAGCGCTCCCAGTCGCCACGGTACTGCTCTTCAATGTCGAAGTCGCTGTACTTGACGTGGTGAGGCGGACACTCCAGCTGCACATAACCGCCAGCGCGGAAGTTAACGTTTTCACCTTCCGGCAACCGCAAAGTTAGTTCTTTGATGAAAGTAGCCACATTCGGGTTACTTTCCACAGTGCATTCCCACTGTTTTACGCCGAATACCTCTTCCGGTACTTCCACTTTCATGTCCTGCTTGACCGGAGTCTGACAAGACAGGCGCCAGCCTTCGTTGGCTTCACGGCGGGTAAAGTGTGGCTCCTCGGTAGGCAACATGGCACCACCGCCTTCCAGCACAATACATTTGCACTGGGCACAGCTGCCGCCACCGCCACAGGCAGAGGGCAGGAACAGACCCGCAGCAGACAGTGTCTGCAGCAGTTTGTCGCCAGCGGGTACGGTTATTTTCTTCTCACCATTGATATCGATGGTGACATCACCAGAGCTCACCAGGCGAGACCTGGCAGCCAAAATGAAGGCCACCAGCGCCAACACCACGACGGTGAACATCACGACGCCGAGTACAATTTCCAGATTCATGATCTATCTTCTCCTCGCCGATTACAGGTCTATACCGCCGAAGGACATGAAGCCCAGCGACATCAGACCAACAGTGATAAATGCGATACCCAATCCCTGCAGACCTGCAGGCACATCGCTGTACTTCAGCTTCTCGCGCACACCGGCAAGTGCAATGATCGCCAGAGCCCAGCCTACGCCGGAACCCAGACCGAACACGGCGCTCTCGGCCAGATCGTAATCCCGCTCCACCATAAACAACGAACCGCCCATGATGGCGCAGTTCACGGTGATTAGCGGCAGGAACACGCCCAGCGCGTTGTACAGAGCAGGTACGAATTTATCCAGGAACATCTCCATGATCTGCACGATGGCAGCAATCACGCCGATGTAGCTGAGCAGACCGAGGAAACTCAGGTCAACACTTTCCATCCCCTCGATACCGGTCCAGGCCAGCGCCCCTTCGGACAGTAAATAGGTATAGATCAGGTTATTGGCAGGAACGGTAATTGTCTGCACCACCACAACGGCGATACCCAGACCAATAGCCGCCTGCATTTTTTTGGAGAGCGCCAGGAAAGTACACATTCCCAGGAAGAACGCCAGCGCCATGTTCTCCAGGAAAACAGAGCGAACAAATAAACTAAGCAAATGTTCCATTACGCAGTCTCCCCTTTGCCACTATTCGCCGCAATTTTGTACTCCGGCGCTTCCACCTGAGATTTCTTCCAGGAACGCAAGGCCCAGATCACCAAGCCGATCAGGAAGAAAGCACTGGGCGGCAATAGCAGGAGACCGTTAGGCACATACCAGCCACCATTGCTGACTGTAGTCAGGATTTCAAAGCCAAATAGTTTGCCGGAACCAAACAGTTCCCGGATAACCGCAAGGGTCATCAGCATCGCACTGTAACCCAGGCCGTTGCCGATACCATCGAGGAAACTCGCCACTGGCGGATTCTTCATGGCATAAGCCTCAGCGCGGCCCATTACGATACAGTTGGTGATGATCAGACCCACGAACACAGACAGCTGCTTACTGATGTCGTATGCAACTGCTTTGAGGATCTGGTCCACCACAATCACCAGCGAGGCAATGATCGTCATCTGTACGATGATGCGAATGCTGGACGGGATGTGGTTGCGGATCATCGATACAAACATGCTCGAAAACGCCGTTACCAACGTTAACGCAATCGCCATCACCAAGGACACTTTCATGCTGGACGTTACGGCCAGCGCTGAACAGATCCCCAGGATTTGCAGAGCAATCGGGTTATTTTCAAAAACCGGCTTGAACAAAATGTCTTTCGTTTTCGTCGCCATGATCAGGACTCCCCTGCACGCAAGTTAGCCAGGAATGGAGCGAAACCGTTTTCGCCCATCCAGAATTTAACCAGATTGTCGACACCGCGGCTGGTCAGGGTAGCACCAGACAGACCATCCACCTGATGTACCGCTTCAGGGCGACTGCTGTCCACGCTGCCTTTAATAACACTCAGCACGGCATGATTGTTTTCGTCGTAGGCTTTCTTGCCAACCCATTTGGCTTTCCATAGCGGATTGTCCACTTCACCACCTAGGCCGGGTGTTTCTGCATGCTCGTAGAAACCAAGACCGGCGACAGTATTCAAATCAGACTCCAATGCCACAAAGCCGTAGAGAGTAGACCACAAGCCGTAACCCTTAATGGGCAGGATAACCTTATCGATACCGGAATCACCTTTGATGATATACACCAGCGCATAATTTGCGCGGCGACCAATCTTGGCAATATCGGCCTCTCCTAGGTCTTGCGACATAACCGGGTCTTTGGATGCCTTGCGCTGATCATAGCTGGCCACGTCCACTGCATCAGTAAACTTGCCGGTGGTCAAATCAACGGCGCGTGTCGTGACGCTTTCGAACTGTTCATCAATGCTAACACCCTGCTTTAGCAGGCCCGCGGCCGCCAGAATATTGGTCTTACGATCCAAATTCTTGTTGGCCTGTTGTGCCGGACGCAGCATGACAGCGGCGGTGGATACAAACACCGAGCACACAATACAGAGTGCCAGTGCGACAATAATTGTCTTGGAAGTAGAGTCGTTACTAGCCACGTGCCGCCCTCCGTTTGATGTTGGCTTCAATCACGAAGTGGTCGATCAGTGGTGCAAATAGATTGGCAAACAAGATCGCCAGCATCATGCCCTCCGGGAAAGCCGGGTTAACTACTCGAATCAGCACCACCATGACACCGATCAGTGCACCGAACCAGAGCTTACCAGTATCAGTCATTGACGCGGAGACAGGGTCGGTGGCCATAAACACCATACCAAAGGCAAAGCCTCCCATGACCAGGTGCCAGTACCAAGGCACATTGAACATCGGATTAGTATCGGAACCGATCAGGTTGAACAGCGTAGACAAGGCAATCATACCAATCAGAACTCCGGCAATAATTCGCCAGGAGGCAATACGATTTAGCAGCAGCAAAGCACCGCCAATGAAAATAGCCAGCGTTGACGTTTCACCTATAGAGCCGTGCATGTTTCCGAGGAATGCATCCATCCAAGTCATGTGCTGTTGAAGCACATCAAGGCCCTGGTTGGCAGCTATAGACAAGGCCGTTGCGCCGGTATAACCGTCAACAGCTGTCCACACAGCATCCCCGGACATTTCAGCAGGATAGGCAAAGAACAGGAAAGCTCGACCGGTCAATGCGGGGTTAAGGAAGTTCTTGCCGGTACCACCAAAGACTTCTTTCCCAATCACCACACCAAAGCTGATACCCAAAGCCACCTGCCACAGAGGCATATCTGGAGGACAAATCAGGGCGAACAGAATGGAGGTAACAAAGAAGCCCTCGTTCACTTCATGGCCGCGGACCATGGCAAACAGAACCTCCCAGAAACCGCCAACAATAAAGGTGACCATGTAGATTGGCACAAAATAGACTGCTCCGTACCACATACAATCCCAAATGCTGTTGGGATCATGACCGGCCAGAAGTGAAACAAGGGCGCCGTGCCAACCAGCCACTTCGGTGGTTCCCATAGCAGCCAGGATGGTATTGGCCTGAAAACCAAGGTTATACATGCCGTAGAACATGGCCGGAAATGCCGCCAGCCAGACAGTGATCATTACCCGCTTCAGGTCAACGCCATCACGGATATGAGAACCGTTTTTGGTAACAGATGCGGGCGAATAGAAAATGGTATCTGCCGCTTCATAGAGGGCGAACCACTTGTGCCACTTACCGCCTTCTTCAAAGTGCGGTTCGATCTTGTCGAGATAGTTACGCAATGCTTTCACTATCAGCCCTCCTTCTCAATACGGCTCAGATTACTGCGAAGAATCGGGCCGTATTCATATTTGCCCACACAGA
>JBFICU010000145.1:0-5140 GCA_041581855.1 Porticoccus sp.
GCGGGGGCCGCTGCCTATAATCGCGCCCCTGTGCCAGAGTGGTGAAATTGGTAGACACAGGGGATTCAAAATCCCCCGCCCTTAAAAGCGTGCCGGTTCGAGTCCGGCCTCTGGTACCATCTCAATATCTGCAAGTCGCTCCATAATCGAGATGCCACCTGAAAAGCTCTCTCAGGTTACGTGCTTATCCAGGTATTTATTGACTTCCGACTCGATCATCCCTTTCAAGGCGGCCATTAAAAGGCCCAGCTTGACATCCACCTGCAGCGTCGCCTCATCAAAGCTGACTTTGGCATCGACCCCACTGTACTTATAGTGGACCATATCGCCTTCCCACTGATAATTTCCGCCAAACTTCCCTTTCAACTTTTCACCCAATTCCTGCGTCATGGCACGTACATGCTCCCGGTCCATGGTGTGGTGACGCTTTATACGAATCTGACTCATGTACTCCCACCCTTCATCTTTCTTATATTTGTCGGCCCAGCGACCAACAGCAAGGGGGCCGATGCTAGCCCTGTTTATCTCTCTGGTAAAGGTTGAGACAGGCCTCCATGAACTGCAACTGTTGCCCCCCCATATAAGGTGCTAATAGCGTCATGATCTGCAGAATGGCGCTCTGAATAAAATCATGCTGATCCAGTTTGCGGTTACGCAGGTTCTGAAACTGGAACCAGTGAGTGAACAACAACATAATACTGTCCGTCAGCCGCTCGATCCGCTCTTCGGCCAAGTGTGGATGGACAATCACCCCCTCTTCCAGCAAACCCGTCAGCAATTGACGAACCCAGCGGGACTGTTTCTCCATAAGACGACGGAAACGAGGTTCGATACTTTGGTACTTCTGCAGCAGATCGGTGATATTTCTGAAAAAAAATCTGAAGTTGTAAATATGTTCAAATATGACATAGAGATAGAGCCAGTACTCTTCCAGCCCCGCCCCCGTCTCCATACCATCTTGTAGCAAAAGCTCGAAGCCAGCTTCAAATTGCTCATAGAGCTCGGAAACAATTTCTTCCTTGCCTTTGAAATGGTAGTAGAGGTTGCCAGGGCTGATATCAAGCTCGTTAGCAATATCTACGGCGGACAGATTCGCCTCACCCTCACTGTTAAATAAAGCGAGGCTTACCACCAGAATATGATCACGTCTTTTCATGAACACATTCCATCCACGGCATAAAAAGTTGCATCTTTTTGAAAAAACTCCAGTTTTAGTATGCGTTTTCTAAAATGTTTCATTACTGTAAGTGACAGTGAAGAGCAACAAGCTCACTTTCAACTGCTACCGGAGATACTACTATGGCAGAGATTAAGAATGCTATTGACAAGACCGAAGAACTGGCCCGAAAAATCTGGCTGGCCGGACTTGGCGCTTATGGTCATGGACTGAGCAACATTCATGAAGGGTACGACAAAATGAGCGATTCAACTCGTCGCTACTTTGAAGACCTGGTAGAGCGCGGCACCAAAATCGAAGCTGAAGCGAAAACCAAGCTGGACAAAACCGGTGACAAGCTGAAAGAAGCTGGTGAAAAGCTCAAGACCCAGAGCGAGAAACTGAAAGCTCAGGGCGAAAAACTCAAAATTCAAAGCAAGAGCCTGAAGAAGGATGCGGTAAAAGCGAATATCACTGCCAAGGTTGATGAGATTCGCGGCAAGGTTTCTTCAAAACTGACCATGCCAACCATGCCTTCCATGCCCTCCATGCCTACTTTTGGCAAGGAAGAAAAGCTGGCTGAACTGAGCAGCAAGCTGGATGAATTGATCGGTGCAGTATCTGCCCTGGTTTCCAAGGAAGTTGCCGAAGAAAACCCGGCTCCCGCTCCGAAGAAAACCACCAAAAAACCCGCTGCACCAAAAGCTGCCGCTGCAAAATCAGAGGCAGAAGCCGAATAGGTTTACCCCCCCCCTTGCTCGCAAGAGCAACTAGTGCCACAGGCCACCTCCCATAGGCCTGATTTTATAGGCTGCCTACCAAGGCAGCCTTTTTTTGCCTGTGAATTTGATCCAGCACATACAATCCAAAATCCAAATAACCCATTATAATTTAAGTGTGATGTCGTCAATTTAAATACAAACTATTTTTAAAAACAGATAGTTGGTGAAACATGACATTTAAGCCGCGGCAAGCCGCGTGTCGCATAAGAGCGTATTTTATTTGCGCTCTAGGCTTACTATTTCTTGCCCAAACCTATATCCCCCAAAGCTTATCGGATGAGTTTTTGCCTCCCAATACACTTTACCAAGGCGACAATCGCCAACACTCCAGCTTCAGCGATTTAAACAACATTGAGTTAAACCAACGAGCAGAAGATATTCGTTCAGAATCGATGCAACCCACACATCGCAACCTTAATTATCAATGGCTTGAAGGCCACCAAAAGGGCGAATTTGTCGAAGGCAGTGACGCATTGCAGACACTCTTGAAACGAGGACTAGGGGGGTACTGGAATAGACAGCGCAAGGAGCATTTTCACGATAGCAAGCGGATACCAGACCTGGAAGGTCGCGGTCGTATAACGAGAGAAGTCGACTACGATCTCCGGCTTAGCTCAGACGAACTTAAAATCGGTTTATCTTACGAATTCTGAAGACTGCAGAATTTTGCTAGAATCTCCAGCCACCTATATGGCAGGAACATGCTTTGACTTCCGAACAACAAATACCCCTTCCCTCAGCAACACTCTTCAGACGCCTCATGGCCATGATCTATGATGGCTTTCTTTTACTGGGAATCACTTTCGCCTACGGGGTTGTGGTTTTCCTGCTGCGTAAACTCTTTGGAGATGACACCCTGCAAGCACCCCACGGGGCAATACAAGTGCTCATTCTTGCTGGCCTTTTATTCTGCTGGGCATTTTTCTACGTCTGGTGCTGGCGTCGTTCAGGACAAACCCTGGGCATGAAATCCTGGCGACTGCAGTTACAAGCGAAGGATGGTGGAACGTTGACCTGGCAGAACTGTTGGTTGCGCTGCCTGCTAGCACCGCTTTCACTGGCTGCCCTAGGCGCTGGATATCTGTGGTGTTTGATTGATCCACGAGGGGACTGCCTGCATGACAAGTGGAGCGACACCCGCACTGTACTGCTTCCAAAGCCGCCCAAAAAGAAAGCCAAATAATAGAAAAGTGTGACTAAGCGGCTCGACGCAGCATCCACAAACCAATTAATGCACAGATCAATGCCGGGGTTATTACCGACAACAGCGGCGGGATGCCGTACACAATGCTCGCCGGCCCCAATAGATCTTGCAGGGTACGGAATACCAATCCGACAAGGACACCGGCAAATATACGGTATCCCATGGTGACTTCCCGAAGCGGGCCGAACACAAATGAGATCGCGATCAACACCAGGCTAACGATAGTGAATGGCTGCAACGCTTTACCCCAGAAAGCCAGCTCATACTTTGACGAGTCTTGCCCCTGCTCCTGAAGATACTCACTGTAGTTATACAAACTGCCGATCGGCAAAGATTCGGGCGGGAATACGATCAGGTTAAGCAGTTCCGGTGAGAGCTTGGTTTCCCACTCACGGGTCACGAATTCAGAGACTTCCGTGCCCTCGTCGTGAAAACTTGTCACGACACCGCGCTCTTCGAGCCAATTCTCACCCTGATAGGTAGCCCGCTCAGCGAAGCTGGCCTGCATCAATCGATGGTTCTCATCAAAACGATAACGGGTTACCCCAAACAAAACACCACCAGGGTAAACAGCATTAAAATGCATGAAATCATTGCCTTCCTTATTCCAGAAACCACTACCGGACTCCTGGGCACTTTTTCCTCCTGACAGCAACATTCGTCGGCTGTCTGCATACTGATCCGAATAGGGAACCACATACTCGCCGAGCAAGGCACCAACCAGAATCAACCAGAGTATGGGGCGTATCACGAACCAGACGATACGCAATACAGAAACACCGGCTGAGCGCATCACAACCAACTCCGAGTTGTTTGCCAGCACGCCCAGACCAATCAGACAGCCGATCAACGACGCCATGGGAATATTTTCATAAATACGCCCCGGGATAGTGATCGCGACATAGATCATCACCTGAATAAAGGTGAAGTCATTTTCAATGTCGCCCGTGCCGTCCATCACAGCACCGATCGCATCGAGAGACACAATCACCAGTAACACCATGGCAATGGCGCCCAGCACAGAAGTCGTGACGTAGCGAGAAAGCTGCTGCATTGGCTGATATTTATCCAACAAGACCATCAGCCCCTACCTTTACAAATTTCCCGGAGTGCACCTGCTGCTTAATCCACCCCGATATCCAAGACCAATAGAACAGGGCAAATGCGATTAACGTGAACAGTAAATGCACACCCCACAATCCAAGAAATGGCGAAATTTTCCCGTCCTCCGCCATTCCCCTGGCGCCATTCAGCATCACCAAATAGACAATATAAAGTAATACTGCGGGCAACATCCGGGCAAAGCGGCCCTGTCGGGGGTCAGTCTTGCTTAGCGGGATGGCGATTAAGCTGACAACCAGCACCAGAACTGGCACCGAGAGCCGCCACTGCAAAGCCGCCTTTTTGGGGGCTTGATCCGCGCCAATCAGCTCTCCCGTTGGTAGCGTATCGACTTTTTCGCGTCGACGATTCGGGCGGGGCTTATCGAGTCGCTGCCCATACTCTTCAAACTGGGTTATCTGATAATCTGCCTTGCCTGGCACACCCTGTATTCGGTAACCCTTTTCCAGTACCAAATAACTCGGTTCCTGTTCGGCATGACGCTGATGCCCTTTCTCAGCGACGACTAACACTAAATGGCGGCCATCCTCAGCATCGGGGTTGTTTTCCGCCAGGAAAACATCCTTCATTTCGCCCTCTTTACTCACTTCTTCCGTATAGGTAACCACCCTGCCTCCTTGAAGGGGGTGAAAGTGTCTCGCCATCAGGCTTTCCAGGTCGCCCCGCTCCTTCTGAGCGGCGAATAATGTTTCAGCCTTGCTCAGGCCAGCTGGCGTCACATCCAGGCTCAACCAGGCCACCACCAGGGCAACAAAAATCCCGGGGATAAACGTGTAAACAGCCAGCCTGTGCTGAGACATACCACAGGCTTCCAGGATCGTCATTTCGCTCTGCACATAGAGACGGCCATAAGACAGCAATATGCCCAGGAAAAAC
>JBFICU010000146.1:0-5138 GCA_041581855.1 Porticoccus sp.
GCTCCCAGCCGTGCCACCCTGAAACTTGAAGAGGCCTGGCACTTTTTTATCCCGGCAGAAGAATGGGCGGATCGGCTGAAAGCGCGCACCCGTGCGGTGGACCTGGGTGCAGCCCCTGGCGGTTGGACTTATCAGTTAGTCACCCGAGGCCTGACAGTGTACGCCGTGGACAATGGCCCCATGGCCCCGGAACTGATGGCTACCGGCATGGTGGAGCACGTTCGAGCCGATGCATTTCTCTATGAACCGCGTAAACCGGTCCAATGGCTGGTCAGTGATATTGCCGACAAACCGGCACGGGTAGCAGAATTGGTGGGGCGTTGGTTGGCGAAGGGTTGGTGTCGGGAGGCCATTTTTAATCTCAAGTTGCCCATGAAGCAACGCTATCAGGTTGTCCAGGATTGTCGTGCCAGAATTGAAACTCGACTGCAGGAAGCTGGACTTCGCTATGAGCTGAATTTTCGCCAGCTTTACCACGACCGGGAAGAGGTCACGGGACATGTGCGTCGGCTGCAGGATTGAGCGCTAGGCAGATAAAAAACAGAGAGGGAAGGAAACCGTATCCGGATAAAAAAGGTTTTCCGAATTTTTAGGGGGTGAGAAGCCACCACCCCTTATGGGCGGATTCTCAATCCGACCAGCGTCAGGCGCTGGTCAGCGGACTACTCAAGACTCAACCAGCATCGAAATGGCTGCCAGTGCTTCCGGATCTTTCGCCTTGATCTTGTTGGCGATGTGATGCTGGAAGAAATAGCGGAAGGTCTCTTCATCCTTGGCGTGATACAGGCATTCATCGCCGGGTAACACCGGGGTGCTGACAACTTTTTCATCGTCGATCAGCATGCCGAGCACATCGCCATTGTGCAGTAGACGCCAGCTGACAACTTCCTTCAGCGTAATGCTTTTGAATCCATCGCTGGAGAGTACGGCATGGGTGCCAATGGTGTCTGGAAGTTCCTGAACCACATCGCAGTCGGTTTCGCACTCGAAGTCGTAGTATTCGGCGGCGGTTTCCAACTCAAGCACTTTGTGGATCGGGGCTTCGAAAAACACCTCGTCGATACCCGGGTCATAATAACCTTCCCAGTGACCATTCAGCGGATCCTTAATTTCGGTGCAAGGCATGATGTCATCAAGCCATGGCACCAGACCCACTACTTCACCATCTGCCCGCAACGCCCAGCACAGCACCTTGATACTGAAAAATTTGGTGGGGTGAGCCTCGTTGGAATAGATCATTTCCAGACCATCGAGTTCAGGGGCGAGACGGATGATGCGTTGATTGGATCGGGAAGAGTAGGGTTTACCCGTGAAGAGATCGATCACGTTGCTCGTGTTGAGATCGTGTGTTGAGGTAGTCATAATACAGCCTCCTCAAATGGCAGTTCGATCAGGGCCTGATGGACTGCGTCCGGTTCAGGCCGGGACCTTGGAGGGCGCTGTAAGCCATAGCGCGCCCACACAAGATAAGGTACTACTGATTATTTCTAAGCACAATACCTTGGGTGTATTTTGTGAGCTACTATTTCGCTTACGGTTCTAATATGAATCCGCAGAGAATGGCAAAACGGGCATTGCAGGTAATGGATTATTGCCCAGGTTGGCTCGATGGATTTGGTTTGCGTTTCAATAAACGTTCCCGTCGCGATGCGGAACTGGCTTGTGCCAATATTGTGTTTGCCAGGGGCGAACGAGTCGAGGGTGTACTGTATCGTCTGGCAAATCCCGATGAAATTGCCAAACTCGACCCCCATGAAGGCGCGCCTTTCATGTACAGTCGAGAGCTGTTCCGTGTTCAGACTTCCATCGGTGAAATTCCCGCCTGGATCTATGTCGCTAACCCCGCTGTGATTGACAATAACATTCGCCCCGCCCGCTGGTATGTGGAGCATTTGCTGGCCGGTCGCGAGTTCCTTTCTCCTGATTATCTGCAACGCATTGATAGCACCCGCTGTCGTGAGGATGTGGATATTGTCTGGTAGGCCTGGTGTGTTTGATCCGCGGACCAGACAGTTGATGGATATTTTTAATCGACTGTTCTCCGGCGCATGTAATACCCGCCTCCTTGCCGAGGGCGATGAACCCATTTATCTGCCAGCTGATGAGCAGTGTGACCATCACCGCCTTATCTTTCGGCACGATTATTTTTCCAGTGCCTTGCATGAAATCGCCCACTGGTGTCTCGCCGGCGAGCAACGTCGCCAGTTGGTGGATTTTGGCTATTGGTACAACCCGGATGGCCGCACCGTGCAGCAACAGCGCTCTTTCGAACAAGTGGAAGTCAAACCCCAGGCGCTGGAGTGGATGCTATCCCATGCCGCCAGCCACCGTTTCAGGATCAGCGCTGATAACCTGGCGGGGGAGGTCGGCGCCAGTGATATTTTTGTTGATGCGGTGGCTGAGCAGGCGCGTCAGTGGTGTGATTCTCCTCTACCATCAAGGGCGGCATTGCTGGCGGCAGCGCTTGCTGAGGCATTTGGTGGTAACGGTTATCGAGATGCCACCCACTACAGCTCGGCCAATCTATGACGTTGGCACCGCTCTATTTGGTCGATGCCTCCATTTACATTTTTCGTCATTACTTCGTCTTGCCTGAGCGCTGGCATAGTAAAGAGGGTTACCCCACCCAGGCGGTTTATGGCTATCTGGGTTTTTTGCTGAGTTTGCTGGAACAGCAGCAGCCACAATTTATTGTCGTGGCCTTCGACGAGAGCCTTGGCAGTTGCTTTCGCAACGACATCTATCCTGCTTACAAAGCTAACCGGGCGTTACCGGATGAAGCGTTGGCGTTTCAGCTGAATGCCTGTGCCGAGGTGACCGAACTTTTAGGCATTACCGGATTGGCAAGCAACAGCCATGAAGCAGATGACATTATCGGCACCTTGGCCCGCAGAGGTCGCACAGCGGGCCATCAGGTTGTTGTGGTAAGCCGCGACAAGGACCTGGCGCAACTGTTACGTTGCGAAGATCTGATATGGGATTTCGGTCGTGGCGAAGCCCTTGGTCGGGATGGTGTGCGTGAGGAGATGGGTGTCTGGCCGGAACAGCTGGCAGATTTTCTGGCGCTGGTGGGTGACCCCGTGGACAATATTCCTGGTGTGCCCGGAGTCGGTGCAAAGACTGCTTCTGCCTTGCTGGCCCATTTCGGTAATCTGGATGCCATACTGGCTGCCGGAGAAAAGGTGGCCGAGATTCCGGTACGTGGAGCCGCCAAACTCCCGATCAAGATCGCTGCCGGGCTTGAGCAGCTGAAGATTGCACGACTTCTGACGCCGATTGATGAAAATGCATCGATTGGTGAAGTGCAATCAGAGCGCCAACCGGCAATGCTGGATGAACTGGCAGATTTCTGTCAGCGTATGGGTTTTGGTAGCGGTCCATTAGGCCGTGCCATCAAGTTGAATCAACCTGATCCGTAAATACTGATGAAAATTGTTGCAGACGAAAATATGCCATTGGTGCGTGAATTTTTTGCGCCCTATGGAGATGTGGTGACTTATCCCGGTCGTGAGCTTAATGCTGCTCAGGTCAGGGATGCGGATGTGTTACTGGTGCGATCAGTTACTCGGGTCAATTCAGCGCTGCTGGAAGGCAGTTCCGTGCGCTTTGTGGGTTCCGCCACCATCGGTGTCGACCATATCGACCAGCATTACCTGACCAGTCGCAACATTGCTTTTGCCAGCGCGCCGGGCTGCAATGCCGATGCTGTCGTACAGTATGTGCTGTCTGCTTTATTCCGTGTTCGCCCGGACTGGTTGCGGCAAACGGTGGGCATTATTGGTTGTGGCAATGTCGGTGGGCGTCTCTATCGCACCCTCAAAGCCCTCGGGGTACCTTGCCGCTGTTATGATCCATTTCTCAGCATTGAGCAGATTCCTGATCTGTGTTCGTTTGATGAGGTGCTCGAAGCCAGTATTCTCTGCCTGCACACGCCGCTGACAACCACTGGTCCATATCCTACCTATCACTTGCTTGATGAACAGGCGCTGCGACGCTTTTCGCCTGGTGGCCTGTTGTTGAATGCGGGTCGCGGCGCTGTAGTGGATAACGCTGCGTTGTTGCAGTTGATGCCTGAGCAGGCCTGGCAGGTAGTGTTGGATGTCTGGGAGAACGAACCAGAGATTTCTCTGCCTTTACTGGAGCAGGTGAATATCGGCACGCCGCATATTGCCGGTTACAGTTGGGACGGCAAGGTCAATGGTACGCGGATGGTGCGGGACGCTTTCTGCCGTTGGTTCGGGCGACCTGTGCCGGAACAGGAAGAGCCAAAGGAAACGATAGAACTCATTAAACGGGCTTCTTTGGCAAAAGCAGTGCTGGCAGTTTACGACGTGGCTGAGGATGACCGGAAAATGCGGGAGACTCTGCTCGCGGACGTGGGTGCTAGCGTTGCGGCTTTTGACCAGTTGCGAAAAGACTATCCTCAGCGGCTTGAGTTCTCTCATTACCGCGTCAGGGGTGTTGGCGACAAGACGTTGGCAGATCAACTGTCCGCGCTGAAATTCAAGACAGCTTGATGTCTGTTCAGATCGTCCCGTTCCATACGATAGCGATGTCGTCAAAACCGTGGTGATGCGGGAGGGGATCAGTCGTCTGTTAAATCGTTCGGTGCTACTTCTTCCAGCTCTTCAAAGGCTTCTTGCAGCATGCCTTCAGTGATGGGGATTTCATTGCCATCTTCATCAATGACTGCTGCGCCGTGGAAATCTGGCTTGGGCTCCGACGCTATCGTCTTATTTTTGGAATGCTGGTTCATACATCTTTTTGAGTAGTGGTTATGTTTATTTTTCCTGAACATACCATGTTTAGCCGTTTGGGCAAGTCTCAGCGTAAAATTTTTGCCTGATTGATGGAGAGGCGTGTGTTTAGACTGGGCCTGATTATTAACCCCCTGGCCGGTGTTGGCGGTCCCGCCGGTCTCAAGGGCAGCGACGGAGCCGATACCGCTGCAGAGGCGCTGCGGCGTGGCAGTGAGCTGCGGGCATCGGAGCGGGCGCGCAGGGCGTTGCAGTGGGTGGCCAAAACGTTCGACAGCAGCAGTATTGCCATGGTGACCGCTGTCGGGAATATGGGTGAAGACGTTGCCAGGGAGTGTGGCTTCAGTCCCCGATTGGTTGGTGAGCAACATACCGGGCAAA
>JBFICU010000147.1:0-5067 GCA_041581855.1 Porticoccus sp.
GTCAATAGTGTTGTCCGCTGTCCGGATGCCTTTACCTGGTTGCTGCGCCTCCGTTTGAAAGACCAGCACACACATGACCACAGTATGAGAGCGGCTCTTTGGGCAGTTCAGTTTGCCCGTTACATCGGCATGCCTAAAGGGGACATGTCAGTACTGTGTTTGGGCACTCTCCTCAAAGATATCGGCAAGGTGAAGCTACCCAATGGATTGTTGCGCAAAAAGAAGCGTACACCGGAAGAGAATGCCGAATATCAAAAATTTGTAGAATATGGCGTTGAAATGTTGCGGACTTCGAAAAGTGTCGAGCCTCGCGTCATCTCGGTGGTGCGCTATCACTGTGAACGGTTTGATGGCAGTGGTTTTCCTGAGGGGATTATGGGCGGCAAGATACCCGTTCTTGCTCGTATTGCAGGCATCGCCACAACCTATGATGCCATTTCCAATCCTCAAGAATCTGAAGAACCAGTCGCGCCTTCGCGGGCGGTGAGCTTGCTCTATAACCTGCGAGACAAGAAATTCCAGGATGATTTGGTAGTGGAGTTTATCCAATCAATCGGTCTTTATCCCACTGGGACACTCGTAGAGTTAACGACCGGTGATGTTGGTGTGGTGGTTGAACAGCATGCCAACTCTCGCTTGACGCCAAAGGTGGCCGTGTTTAACCAGGAGAAAGCTAAGGCGTCGGGCGACTACATCCTACTGGATCTAAAGGATGAAGAGCAATCCCGCAACGCGCTGGTAGGCTACGGTGTTTCTAAGGCTCGCTCGGTATCCAAACTGGCGATTGCAAGGGATTTGGAAATTTCCGGTTACGATGTCGACATTCCGGCTGTTACCAGTATCTTCATGAAAAACACCAGTCGAATTTTGGATAACACGTTATCTGACTCTCAGCACAATGAGACTGGAGCTGGTCATAAGACAGGCTTGCTATCTAATCTGCGGGACCGATTCCGTTTGTGAAATCGCCTGTCAGACAGACAGGCGTTCAGCAATACTCTGTCCCATTCGAGTGCAGTAGCCGGGGGTCAGCTCTTCTTTCCAGCGGATTGCATCCTGTTCAAACAATAGGATGACCGTTGAGCCGAATTTAAATCGTCCCATTTCCTCGCCTTTGGTGAGGCTGATTTCGCCACGATCAAATTGATCCAGCCGCAGTTCTCCCGCCTGGTAGCACTTCTCCCACACAGACTCGATGCCCGCAACCATCATGGCGCCAACCAGAATGACTGCGCAGCGTCCCATGGGGGTGTCAAATACGCAGACCAGCCGCTCGTTCTTGGCGAACAGGCCTTCAACTGTTCCTGTCGTGGCAGCATTGACAGAAAACAGTTTTCCCGGAATGTAACGACTGTAATCCAATTCTCCTGCCAGCGGCATGTGTACACGGTGGTAGTCGCTAGGGGAGAGATAAATGGTAATAAACTGGCCGTTGTGAAACCGTTTGCTGTCTGCATCCCGGCTTCCCAATAGGGCTTCCACTGAGAATGATTTCCCCTTGGCCTGGATGATATTGCCTGTGCTGATTTTCCCCAGTTGACTGATGGTGCCGTCTGCTGGACAGGCGACACTGTTCTCATCTACGGCTATTGTGCGAGCATTCGGTTTGAGTGCCCGGGTGAAAAAGTCATTGAAACAGGCATAGTCTTCCAGTGACGCAGAGGCAGCCTCATCCATATTGACCTGATAAGTGCGAATAAACTGGCGTATCAGGACATTTTTTATGCCCGGATGACGGTTGTCTGCCAATTTTGCGCCCAGTCGGGATAACCCGTGTTGGGGGGTAAGTCGTTGGAGGGCGACGAACCATTCAGCCCAGTATTTATTCAAGATTAAAGCTCCACAGGGGTGTCTGGGCGATTTCCCCACTCCCACCAGGAGCCGTCGTAGGCGCGAAGGTTTTTGAAGCCCAGTATTTGACCAAGCATATAGGTAAAACCTGAGCGGTGATGTGACTGGCAGTGGGTAACTGTCGGCTTGTCGGTAAGAATACCGAGCTGCGTCAGGTGTTCCAGAGCATCCTCTCGAATCCGCATGTTGCGCCGGTTGTCTATCAGACTTGTCCACTCGCAATTGATGGCACCGGGGATATGGCCAGCTTTATCGGACATAACCTTTTCGCCGCGATATTCAGCGGGGCTGCGGGCGTCCCAGATTTGTAAATCACCTGCTTCGAGGTGAGACATGATCTCTTCTGTGGTCACCAGGGCGTCAAGATTGACTTTGACCTCATTCTCCAGAGCTTTTGGCGCAGGGATCTCGTCCGCCATCGGAAAGCCCTCGTTGTGCCATGCCACAAAGCCCCCGTTGAGATAAGACCATTTGTGGTGTCCGATCACATCCAGAGTCCAGATAAAACGGCCCGCCCAGCCACCACCCTCGTCATCATAGACGACTACATGTGTGTCATCAGTGAGTCCCAATCTGCTGAACAGAGCGGACAGCTGGGGTGGAGATGGCAATTTATTGGGCCAGGGCTGGCCGCCGTTCATGAGTTCTTTGACTGAGACGTGCACCGCGCCAGGAATGTGTTTGCGGCTATAAAGGTCGTCATTGCAAAGATCGACAATCAGGATGTTGGGTTCGCTGAGCAGGTTTTGAAGATCTGCCGGCTCGAGTAGTGTTTGTATCTCAGACATGTGGCCTCCCATACTTAAAGCAGGCGGCGATTGTACCACTGATTTTCTGGTGTTTTGGTAGGACTAACGGACAGTTTCCAGGCTTTGTACGATGTGCCGAAAGCTGTCGACTCGCACCCGGGTTAATTCCCCTCTTGTCAGTGCTTCCTCAATAGCGCAGCCAGGTTCGCTGCCCATATGCTGGCAATCCCTGAATTTACAGCTACCCAGCAGGGGACGAAACTCCACGAAGCCATTGACGACATCGGCAGGGTCGAGGTGCCAGAGCCCGAATTCTCGAATACCTGGTGAATCGATGACTTCGCCACCATTGGGCAGGTGGAACAGCCGGGCCGTGGTGGTGGTATGGGTGCCCTTGGTAATTGCCTCCGAGAGAGCGCCCACGGCGGCATCCGTTCCCGGGGCGAGGGTATTCAGGAGTGACGATTTGCCCACTCCTGACTGGCCGACAAACACACTGGTGATTCTGTCGAGGCGGTCTGCCAGCAGGCCAATGCCTTCCCCACTGAATGCCGAGATTTGAAAGCAATCGTAGCCTAGGGCGCCGTAACTGGTCAGCATATCAAGGAGGGTGTCGCGATTGTCATCATCCATCAGGTCGCTTTTGTTCATCACCAAAATAGGTGTAATACCCTGGTGCTCCGCAGCCACCAGATAGCGGTCCACCAAGTTTCGGTGTGGTTCTGGAATTGGTGCGATGACAATGACAATACAGTCGATATTTGCCGCCACCGGGCGAAGCCTGCCACGATTATCTGGTCGGCATAATTCACTGCTGCGTGGTTTGACTGCAACCACTACCCCTTGAGGGTCGCCCTCATGCCAAATCACCCTGTCCCCGGTCACAATGGAAGGTAGATTGGCGCGCAGATGGCAACGTTTGATGGGGGTTTCATTGGCTGGCTCGGCTTCAATATCAACTTTGGTGCCGAAGCAGGCAACGACGCGCCCATTTTGGTCTGGTTCGAGTTCATCGGCAGAAGTGAGCTCCTCGCCCTGTCGTTGTTCGACAGCATCCTGGGCTTTCGTCTGATTGCGTTGTATTCGACGCTGCTGTTGTTTGGTCAGATGGCGTTTGCTCAAAAGCCCTTCCTATCGTTGAACCCGGTCCAACCCCAATCGGCTGGCTTAGTTGGACGCAAGGATATAGCATATGGGCACTCTGGGACAGGAATCAGGAATGCCCAAACTGGAAGGAGTTTACCAGTCGCTATCGGCCTTTGTTCCGTTGCTTGCAACCATTGCTGTTGTGGCGTTGGGATTGTGGTTTGCCAACTGGTTGTTATTGCGCCGCGCCAGTCTCACCACGGAATCCCGCTTACCCGGCCAGGTCACCATGCTGGTACTAACGGCGATCGCCCTGACCGCGATTATCCTGGCACTGCCGGTCAGCGAATCAACCCATGGTGACCTACTCAGTCTGCTGGGACTGGTGTTAACCGGTGTCATTGCCCTGTCCTCCACGACCTTCGTGGCCAATGCCATGGCTGGCTTGATGCTGCGGTCAGTGAAAAGCTTTCATCATGGTGATTTTATCCGCGCCGGAGAATATTTTGGCCGGGTCTCTGAGCGGGGTCTGTTTCATACTGAAATTCAGTCTGAAGACCGCGACCTGATTACACTGCCAAACCTCTTCCTTGCTTCCAATCCGGTCACCGTGGTGCGCTCTTCGGGGACTATTGTCTCCTGCGATCTCTCTCTCGGTTATGACGTTGCGCATTATGAGGTGGAGCCACTGTTGAAAGAGGCCGCCCTGGCTGCAGGTCTTCAGGACCCTTTCATGCAAATTCGCGCGCTGGGGGATTTTTCTGTGAGCTACCGGATTTCCGGTTACTACCCAGAGGTCAAACAACTGTTGACTGTGCGCAGCCGACTTCGCAAGGAGGTGCTCAACAAGCTTCATGGCGCCAACATTGAAATTGTATCGCCTGCCTTTATGAACCAGCGACAGTTCCAGAATGGCGAGAAATTTATCGCGCCCCCCAAGTTGTCAGAAGAGGGAGGTTCTGCAGAACTGGCACCTGAGTCACTGATTTTTGACAAGGCCGACCACGCTGAGAAAATCCATAATCTCGAGGATGAGATGCAATCACTGATTGCGAATATCAAAGCGTTGAAAGAACAGCAGGCCAGTGCAAAGGAGGCTGAAACCTCAGCGCTCAAGAACGACATTCATCAAAGTGAAGCGCGCCTTGTGAGCCTGGAAAATATTATCCGTAAAGCCAAAGAAACCCCCAATGAATGAAATAGCACTGATTAAAGACCCGCTCAACCTGATCTGGATTGATCTGGAGATGACCGGGCTAGACACTGACAATGATGTGATCATCGAGATTGCCACTATCGTTACCGACAAGGATTTGAACGTCCTTGGTGAAGGCCCGGTATTGGCGATTCATCAACCTGATGCCCTATTGGATGGCATGGA
>JBFICU010000148.1:0-4987 GCA_041581855.1 Porticoccus sp.
ACCATCAGCCACTACCAACAGATGACTTGAAAGTGAGTGCTCACATCGGGCCTCCACAGTCAACGACATGCCATCCCGCAGGGGTTTCAAGGCAGTGACACGGGCTGGCGCCACCAGCTCAATCCTCTCCTGCTGGCGCACGGCATCCATCAGCACCCTGCCCAGCCAGCGGTTTTCTACCACATAGCCCAGCGCTGGCAGCTTTTGCTCCGTCGCCGTGAGGCGGGTGCTGCCAATATGGCCGCGATCTGAGACATGCACCTGGC
Source organism: Porticoccus sp. (assembly GCA_041581855.1). Lineage (GTDB taxonomy): Bacteria > Pseudomonadota > Gammaproteobacteria > Pseudomonadales > Porticoccaceae > Porticoccus. Next base: position 267 of record JBFICU010000148.1, read on the forward strand.
TGATTGCAGCAAGGCCGGGCTGAAGCGAATCCCACAAGCCCAGCAGTTCGAAAATTTCACGACTGCTATGTGACAAGGCGGTGGAACGGGCATCGAAACTGGGTTGTATGGGGACGAGTTGTGCGGGGGATTCAGCAGGCTCTACCGCAACCGCCTCAATCACCTTGATACGCCAGCTGCGATTGAAGGATGATAGCAGCAGCGCCAGGCTGGCGCCGACCATGCCGCCACCCACTATGGCAATATCCACTGAATTTTGTTGCTCAGCACCCACGCTACTTTCCCGCCGCCATGAGGGCTTCAATATCCCCCGTTGTCTTGGGGACATCTTTGCTCAAGACACTGGCGCCTTTTGACTTGATCAGCACATCGTCTTCAATGCGAATACCAATACCGCGCCAGCGTTCATCGACCTGATGATTGTCTGGAGAAATATAGATACCGGGTTCTACGGTCATCACCATACCCGGCTCCAAGACACGCCATTCTTCGTGAACCTTGTAGTCACCCACATCGTGGACATCCATACCCAGCCAGTGTCCGGCACGGTGCATGTAGAAATCGCGGTAGGCGCCTGTCTCAAGGAGTTCGTTGCGCTCACCCTTGAGGATACCCAGATCGATCAGCCCATCAGTAATCACTTCGACGGTAATCTGGTGTGGCTCATTCCAATGGTTGCCCGCCTTGCAGGCGTCAATACCCGCCAACTGGGACATCAGCACCACGTCGTAAACTGCCTTTTGTTCCGCCGAAAACTTGCCGTTGACGGGGAAAGTGCGGGTGATATCCGAAGCGTAGTGCTGCAACTCACAGCCCGCATCGATCAGCACAAGATCGCCATCTTTGAGCGGCGCACTGTTTTCCACATAGTGCAGGACACAGCCATTGGCACCACCCCCGACGATGGAACCGTAGGCGGGAAAGCGCGAGCCTGCCATAGCAAACTCGTGTTCAATTTCCGCCTGCAATTGATACTCATACATACCGGGGCGACAAACCTGCATCGCCCGACAATGTGCGCGGGCAGAAATTTCTGCGGCAGTGCGCATGATTTTTTGCTCGGCAGTACTTTTAAACAGGCGCAGTTCGTGGAGCAAATGGTCCATATCGACGAATTCACCAGGCGGTGTAGCACCAGACCGGGCCCGCGAGCGAATGCTATTGACCCACTCCATCAGGTGGCGGTCAAATGCCGGATCTTTGCCCATGGCGTAGTAGACCCGATCACGCCCTTCCAGCAGTCCAGGCAGAATCTCATCAATATCATCAATGGGGAAAGCGTCGTCGGCGCCATAGTCCGAACAGGCTCCCTCTGGGCCGGCGCGGTAGCCGTCCCAGATTTCCCGCTCCACATTGCGATCCCGGCAAAATAACAGGAACTGTCCCTGCGCCCTGCCAGGCATCAGTACCAACACGGCCTCGGGCTCCGGAAAACCGGTCAGGTAATAAAAGTCGCTGTCCTGCCGATAGGGATAATGGACATCGCGGTTGCGCACGCGCTCGGGAGCCGCGGTGATGATGGCAATACTGTTTTCCGCCATCAACTCGATGAGGGTTTCTCGGCGACGGGCAAATTCCTGTCTGGTGATCATATTCTCTGGATAACTCCGCTTTCGCCGATGGCGCCTCTGTTCAAAAAATTAATGGAGCGTCCGTTGCTGCTGGCCGTCTGGCACACCCAATTCCGCATAGATCAGCAAGACTGCCACTCGGACATATTCCACCAATTCGGCATAGCTGACCTCGTCCTCTTCGTCCTCATCCTCCAGCATGCCTACCTGGGAGATGGCGGCCAGATCGCGCAGGGCGTCGGCGATATCCCCGGTCAAATCGGTCTCGCCTGACAGCCCGGAATTGCCCAGGCCAAACAAAAATCCCTGGCACCAGTCGCCCAGCGCTTCGAGACGCTGGTTCAATTCGATGTCGTCATCGGGAAGAATCGGCTGAAACTCAAAACCGTCACTACAGATTTGCTGCTTGGTATAGGCATATAACGCAGGCAACATCTCACCGAGCTCTTCTACCCGCTCCGGCTGCTCTTCGAGTAGCTCCGCCACCAATACTGACAGCTGGTCAATCTCACATTGCTGACCGCCACTAATACGGCCACAAAGCATACCGTGCAGTTCAGAGGGGCTGCCGGGCAGATTGGCGCTGACAAAGCTATCCGCAATCTCATTAAAATTCATGTTAAACCTTGTATTCCAGGTCCTAATAGAACCGGAATCCTAACACCCTTCCACACACCAATCATCCCGCCGCACATGCCTGAATAAAAAATCTAATTTCAGCAAGAAGCTAGCCTAGACATCTCGAAACACCTTCAGGATGATTGACCGCTCTGTTGTGGCGCAATATAGTTGCGTTGAAAGACCATCTATGGCCATGGCAAGGTCAAACGACTTACAAACCCTCGAACAGAAAATTGATCGGTTGATCAATATTTGCGCACGTCTCCAGAAAGAAAACGTATCGTTGCGTGAGCGCGAGGCGAGTCTGCTGCGCGAACGCAGCCGTCTGCTGGAAAAAAATGAACTGGCCAGAAGCCGTGTCGAGCACATGATCGTGCGCCTGAAAAACCTTAACAGCGAAAGTTGACCCCAATGAGCCAGCAGACCGTCAATATCCGCATTCTCGACAAGGAATACCAAGTCAGTTGCCCTGTAGATGAGCGCGATGCCCTGCTGCAGTCGGCCCGCGCCCTGGATGAGCGGATGCGTGCTATCCGCAATTCCGGCAGTGTCATTGGGCTGGAGCGTATCGCGGTGATGGCTGCCCTGAACCTCACCTATGACCTGACCAAACTGGAATCAGAAACCACGAGGCAAGGCCTCTCTGACGAAGCATTCCAGCGCCTCGACCGCAAACTCTCCACCGCTTTGGAGAGTTTCGAACAGACCACATCCTTTTAATCTCAGCCTGGGGTATAATCCCTCAACGCCCTGGGGTGCTTGCCAGTTGACAAGTCCTTGAGCCGATAATCTGTAACCTGGAGGTTACAAGACGGTACGGTGAGCAAGTCCGCCCGACGGAAAGCCTAATGTGCCGCTGTAACCCCCACCTTGAACTTCACGGTTCAAGGCCACGTTGACAGCGGCACCACTGGGGACTTTTCTCAACACTATCCGCTCCCAGATAACGCCGCGCCCATGGATAACAAAGCCATTCGCAGCATGATGCGCCAGCGCCGCCGCAGCCTTACCAGGCAGCAGCAGCTCATCGCCAGCAATGGCCTCACTGAGCAACTCTGTCGTCTGCCCGCTTTCCGTTACCGACAGCACATCGCCTTCTACCTGGCCAATGATGGGGAAATTGACCCACAACTGGCTCTCGGGATTGCCCAGCAGGCGGGAAAGACCTGTTATCTACCGGCACTGAACCCCCTGAAGCAGAATCGCCTGCACTTTGTTCGTCATCGGGCCAACGACCCACTGGTGGCAAACCGCTTTGGTATTCTCGAACCTTCACTGCGAAGCAACCCTATCGCCTCGCTTCACGCTATTGATTTGATCTTGCTGCCGCTTGTGGCGTTTGATAAACACGGCAATCGGCTGGGAATGGGTGCCGGATTTTATGACCGCACGCTGAGCAACAGGGGGCGTCATACCCTGTTAATCGGATTGGCCCACAGCTGCCAGGAAACTGATAATATTGCCCGTCAACACTGGGATATTCCGTTACACGCCATCGTCACGGAGCGAAATATCATCCAGATTCGCCATTTCTCAGGCTAACAAGTCACAGGTTAAGAAGCAGCACACTATGCGCAAGACCAAGATTATCTGCACCATCGGCCCAGTCACCGAGTCCTACGAAATGCTGGAACAGCTGGCAAAGGCGGGCATGAATGTGGTGCGCCTGAACATGTCCCATGGCGACCACGAAGCCCACGCCAAGGTCATCAAGGCCATCCGCACCCTCAACAAGAAGGTCAACCACCCCATTGCTGTGCTGATGGATACCCAGGGACCAGAGATCCGCACAGGCGACATTAAAAACGACCTGGACCTGAAAGAAGGCGACGAAATTTCTGTGGTCGCTCGTGGCGAAGACGATGTTGAAGCCAGCTCAATCCGTATCAACTACGAAGATCTGATTGATGATGTGGCGATCGGTGACAAGATTACCGTGGACAATGGCCTGATTAACCTGGAAGTCCTGAGCAAGGAAGACCGGGTGATGCGTTGTCGGGTGGTGGATGGCGGCGTGTTGAAAAGTAAACGTCATGTGAATCTGCCTGGCATCCGCGTTAACTTGCCAGCAATTACTGAGAAAGATAAGCGCGATATCGAATTTGCCATTGAACAGGAAGTGGATTTTATCGCCCTCTCATTTGTGCGCGATGCTGCCGATGTTCTTCAACTGCGTGAACTGCTGGGTGATAAGGCGGACAAGATCAAGGTCATTTCCAAGATTGAAGATCAGGAAGGCGTCAAGAATCTAGAAGAGATTGTCGCGGTTTCTGACGGGGTGATGGTAGCTCGGGGAGACCTTGGCGTTGAGATTGCCATCGAGAAATTACCCCGTGTACAACGCCGTATCATCCGGCTCTGTGCCCAACAGGGAAAACGTGTGATTGTTGCCACCCATATGCTGGAGTCGATGATCGAAAACCCCATTCCAACCCGCGCAGAAGTCACCGACGTGGCCAATGCTGTGTACGAAGAATCTGATGCAATCATGCTCTCTGGCGAAACCACCATCGGCAAGTATCCGGTCAA
>JBFICU010000149.1:0-4976 GCA_041581855.1 Porticoccus sp.
ATACCGTGAGTATTACTGTCCGTCTTGTGGCATCCAGCACGACGTGGAAGCTCCCACTCCGTGGTACCCTGTGATGCACGATATTCAGCCCGACCTGAAGACTTTCTTCGAGTGGCTGGGTATGCCGGCACCTGCCAAAATCTAATGGCACTAGGTCCCGACCATTGGTCGGGACCTTTTTATTTCAGGCGCAGATAAATATTACTCATTGCGCTTAGTATTGAGAAATTCCTGGCGATCATTACGCTTTTCTCAAGAATTCAGGAAGACTATACTGCCCCCTTTGTCGTTACCTGTGGCCAAATTAGTGTCCTAACTAGGCCAATACAATTCACTTTGCTTGCGATTACTTGGCTTAAATGCAGATTTAAGTTGTTGGTGAATTGCACCGGAAAATATTGAGGAGAAAGCTATGTCACAAGCTCCAAATGCCAAAAATGAACCACATTTCTCGATGCAGAAAATCTATTTGAAGAGAAATGACTACGAAGCCCCTAATGCGGCTACCGTCTTTCGGGATGATTGGAAGCCTGAAATTACACTTGATATGGATGTCAAAAGTAACACGATTGAAGACAATCGGTACGAAGTCATTATTATGATTTCTATTACCGCTCACAATACTACGAGCAATATGGTTGCTTTCAAGTTGGTGGTTGAGCAGGCTGCACTTTTTGTCATCAGTGGATTCGATAAAGACCAGTTACAAGAAGCGCTGGGTTCTGCCTGTCCGGCGATTATGTTTCCCTATCTGCGTGAAACAGTAGATCACATGCTGATTAAAGGTGGTTTCCCTCCACTGATGTTGGCGCCGGTTAACTTTGATGCACTGTATCAAGAGAAAAAGAACAAAAGATCCTGATGATGTCCTGTTCTTTAATGTGACGGGGGAATGCGTTCTCTAGCTAGATAGATTAAGAAATACAACGCAAATAATCAGGGTATTAAGATAAGAACCGCTCTCGATAGATATATTGAGAGCGGTTTTTTTATGAGAAAACGTTAGGACGTATGCGTAACTGTGAAACCACAATTCACCACGGAAATTTAGCTGAGACGACTACCCTGTGGAGGAAGATTCATGAAATGAGCCGCGATGTTTGTGAAGGGGCTACCTCGTCTTGGTGTTAGTGAAATTATTCGTGTCAGATATTTTGGTTGCTATGACAGTAACTGGGGCAACGGGTAGTGGGAGTTTGATGCGGCCGCGAGACAATATTTTCTCAAAGTCCTCTCGGGAGATGGGTCTGCTGAAGTAGAAGCCCTGGAGAAAATCACAGCCGGATTGAGACAGATATTCGGCCTGCTCAAGATTCTCAACACCCTCAGCAGTCGCTGATAAGCCGTAAGAGCGGCTAAGCATGAGGATCACATCGGCAATTTTGAAGGTTTTTTCGTTGTAATCCAGTTCAGCAATAAACGTTTTGTCTATTTTTAGTTTTTGAACAGGATAAGCCTTTAATTGGTTAAGCGACGTAAAGCCTCGACCAAAATCGTCCAGCGCAACGGTCAAACCTAGCTCATTGAGCCTCTCCAAAACATCCAGGCTGCGATCGTCATGGTCAACGAGTTTCGTCTCTGTGATTTCCAGTTCTAGAATAGACGGGGGCAAGTTATAGCTTTTCAGGCAAGCATCAATGAATGTGGGCAAGGAATGGTTGCGCAGTTCACCAGCAGATATATTAACTGAGCAGCGTACCGGGGGAAGTCCGCGATCACGCCAGTCACACAGCATTTCACAACATTCGCTAATGACCCAGGCATCAATTTCCCGCATGACGCCACAGGATTCGGCTATGGGTACAAATTCAGCTGGAGATACATTGCCCAGTGTGCGGCTGTTCCATCGCAACAATAGCTCTACGCCTGCTAGCGTGTAGTGTTCTGCATTGACGTAGGGTTGCAGTTCAAGGTGAAACTCGTTGTTTAATAAGGCGCTGCGCAGTGCCTCCTGTACCTGGCGCTGACGCTGGAGAATTTTTGAAAGGGTTTTTGAAAAGAAATGGTAAGTGTGCTTTCCGGAGGTTTTTGCCTGATACATCGCAGCATCAGCATGGCGGATAAGTTGATCGGCATTGTGGGCATCATCTGGATAAGTGGCGATACCGATCGACGCTTGCACATACAAAAGTTGCTTATCAATTTCGACGGGGTGATGGGTGGATTCCAGCAGTCGCTCGGCCACAGCCACCGTGGCAATGGTGTCGCTGAGGCCGGACAGGAGGATGGCAAATTCATCGCCGGCCAGGCGTGCAATATTGCTACTTTCAGTGGGCTTGATAGTTGAAACCATGTCCGAACTACGGGTTATGCGTTGGACTCGGCTGGCAAATTCTTCCAATACTCGGTCACCCATCTGGTGGCCGTAGTGGTCATTAATCACCTTGAAGTTGTCCAGATCAATGAACAACAAGGCGAGCTTTTGTCCATCGCGCTTGGCCGTGGCGATAGCGTTATCAAGATAGATTTTGAACAACCGTCGGTTGGCAAGACCGGTGAGGGTGTCGTAGTAGGCTAAATTCTGGATTTGTTCTTTGGCTTTGCTTTCTGCATGAAAAACCGTTGTGAGCGCTTGGTGAAGACGTTGGATTTCGGTAATTCCGCCGAGAGTTTGAAAATCGATATCCTTACCCTCTGCTTTCATTTCAACAGCGTTGGCAAGTTGAATAAGGGGTCTTACTAACAGGCGATATGTCAGCAGGGTGGCAATTAACAGGAAGGCAGCGAACGCGGGCAACAAAACATATAAAGCAAGATCCCAATTGTTGCTGATAATGGATACAGGAGATAAGGGCAGAGCCCCCATCATGAGCAACAGTAGCCCCAGGGTGAGGGCAGCAAAATAAAGAAAGATAAATCGGTAGCTAACTTTCATAACGGCATTCATTGTTCTGTTTGCTTCGGTAGGAAGCAGCTAAAAGTTATACGTGAAAGTGAAAGCGCGAGCACACAAGGCATTGGTAGGCATGGCCGTTACAGGTATGAGGCTTCCCACTATAACGACACTTGTTGGCAGCCTGTCCTTGTGAAAAAGTTATGCTTGTCGCCTGATTTCACCTTGGCTGTAATAACTGAACACGCAAGATAGCATAGACACTGATTTTATAAAAAATCACCCCAGAGTGACTGGAGGATGCTAATGGCGACAATCGGTACTGTTTCGGTGCGGAAAACCCGTGGTCCTAAGCGGAGAGGCTCGAAATTGGCAGTTAACGCAGTGGCAATTTCACGGTCACTGAGTCCGCCCTCCGGGCCGATCAGCAGTGCGGCAGACTGGACCTGCTGAGTACGCAGCTGACCTAATGTTTGGTCGCTACGGTGGTAAAGAACCAGTTTTCGTTCCGCCGCTACTTGCGGTAGCCATTGTTCCATTGTGAGGGGTTCATGGAGAACTGGCAGGCGATTTCGGTAGCATTGTTCGCAGGCACTGATACAGATCTGCTGCCAGTGGCGCTGCTTTTTCTCGGACCGATCACCCTTTAATTTAACTTCAGTGCGTTCTGTGTAGAGCGGTGTGATCTCGGTGGCGCCGGCTTCGGTCGCCTTCTGGATGACCCAGTCCATGCGGTCGCCGCGTGATATGCCAATACCAAGATGAATATGGAGAGGTGACTCCCGTTCAATATTCAGGAAATCGCCCACTTGCGCGTTGACTCGTTTAGGGCTGCAGGCTGAGAGCGTTGCGCTATATTCTCCACCCAGCCCATTGAAGAGAGTCACTGGGTCGCCGGGCTGCATGCGCAATACGGCGCCTAGGTGCCGGGCCGCACCTTCCTCCAGAGATACTTCCGCTCCGACGGTGAGTGGCTGATCCGTATAGACCCGTATCTCGCGCATCAGCGTTCAGGAAAGCCCAGGTTGCGGCATAGCGCTGCACAGGTTTCCGCTTGGTTCATGGTGTAGAAGTGCAGGCCTGGCGCACCCCCGGCGAGTAATTTCTCACAGAGTCCTGTCACCACTTCCAGGCCGAAAGCCTTGATGCTGGCAGTGTCATCGCCGAACTGTTTCAGTCGCTGGCGAATCCAGCGCGGAATGTCGGCACCGCAGCTGTCAGAAAATCGCACCAGATTCTGAAAATTGGTAATGGGCATGATGCCGGGAATGATTGGCTGGTCGATACCGGCTTTCTGGCATTGCTCCACATAGTAGAAATAGGCGTCCGGGTTGTAGAAGTATTGGGTAATGGCTCGATTGGCGCCGGCCTGGAATTTCTGGCCCAGCCAATAGATGTCCCGGTCATAGCTTTCCGCCTGGGGGTGAATCTCCGGGTAGCAGGCCACCAGTAGCTCGAAAGTGTCGCCAAAATGTTCCCGAATAAATCCTACCAGCTGGTTGGCGTAAACCAGCTGAGCCATTCCGCCCATGCCCGATGGCAGGTCACCGCGAAGTGCCACTATGCGTTTGATACCTGCGGTTTTGTAGCTTTCCAGTAAGTCCAGAACAGCATCCTTGCTGTCGCCACCGAAGGACAAATGCGGGCTGGCGCTTGAGCCGGCCTGCTGGATTTCCAGCACGATATCCCGGGTATGGTCCCGGGTGGAGCCGCCCGCGCCGTAAGTGACGGAGAAAAACTCGGGCTGAAAGCTCGCCAGGTGCTGGTGGGTGGCGCGCAACTTGTCGCGCCCCTCTGGCGTTTTGGGCGGAAAAAATTCAAAACTCAAATGTCGATCAGTCATGGTTGTTTTGTGTTCCAGTCATTCTTCATCAGATACCAGCGATCAATAGCGATAGCTATCTTCCTTGTAGGGACCTTCCATAGGCACATCGATATAGCTGGCCTGTTCCGGTTTCAGGCGCGTGATGACGCCGCCAAAGCCCGCCACCATGTGTGCTGCCACTTCTTCGTCGAGTTTTTTCGGCAGAACTTCTACACGCAACAGGTCCCGCTGAGTATCGGCATCGCAATCGGCGAACTTCTGCAGAAACAGGTGAATCTGCGCCAGTACCTGGTTGGCAAAGGAGCCGTCCATGATGCG
>JBFICU010000150.1:0-4900 GCA_041581855.1 Porticoccus sp.
CCAGAAGGGGCAATACCAATCACGATGGCGCCGCGTTTTTTGACCAGCTCCATGGCTTTGATCAAGGTGGTGGTGCGTCCGGACTGTGAGATAGCAATGACCACATCACCAGGCGACAGGAACGTGGCAGACATATTTTGCAGGTGCGGGTCCGCGTAGGCCGCCGCAGAAACCTGCAGACGGAAAAATTTGTGTTGGCCATCAAAGGCCACCGCTGCGGAGGCGCCAAAGCCGTAAAATTCAACTCGACTGGCTGCACAGATAGCATGAACAGCACGGTCCAGCATTTCCAGATCCAGTGCGTCCCGTACTTTTAATAGGGTGTCTACGGTGGAATCAAATACCTTGAAGGTATATTCCGCCACCGAGTCCTTGTCGGTCACAGCAATCTGGCCGTAACTGGGGCTGGAGGCCAGCTGTTGTGCCAGTGCCAGCTTGAAATCCTGAAAGCCGTCACAGCCCACGGCACGGCAGACGCGAACGACCGTGGGTTCGCTGACGTCTGCTTTTTCCGCCAGGTCGACGATGCGCATACGAATCACATCAGTGAGATTGGCCAGAATATACTCGGCTACTTTGCGCTCCGACTTGCGCAGTTCGGGGAGACTATTGCTGATGGCCCAGGTGAGTTCAGCGGGTTTCATGGGGTTTACCTGTGTAAATAAGGCCCCATTGTAAATTATTTACAGAAAATTGAAATTCTTGTAGTTGTCGAATAGATCAACCCTGATGACCCTCCATGACAGGGCTTCTGGTAGAATCCACCGCCATGGATGTGACTGCAATTCTCGACCCCCTCAACCCGGCTCAGCGCGCTGCTGTTTCCAGTACTGCCCGGCACCTGCTGGTGCTGGCAGGTGCTGGTAGCGGAAAGACACGCGTACTGGTGCACCGTATTGCCTGGTTGATCCAGGTGGAACAACTTTCCCCCTATGCCCTGATGGCTGTGACCTTTACCAACAAGGCCGCACGGGAGATGCGTGGTCGTATAGAGGAGCTTCTTGGTTATTCTGGCCAGGGCATGTGGGTGGGTACGTTTCACGGCTTGGCCCACCGGCTGCTGAAAATGCACTGGCAACAGGCGGGTCTGCCGGAGAATTTTCAAATTCTTGATGGTGATGACCAGTTGCGGCTGGTGAAACGCGTTTATCAGAGTCTTGGTATTGATGACAGTCGCTGGCCCTATCGTCAGGCCCAAGGGTTTATCAACGCCCAAAAAGATGAAGGCTTGCGAGCCAAACATCTGCAACCTGCCCAGGACCCTTATCAACGTACCATGCAGCAGATTTACGCGGCCTACGAGGAGGCTTGTGAACGAGGCGGTATGGTGGATTTCGGTGAACTTCTGCTGCGTGCCCATGAACTCTGGTTGCATCAGCCGGAGCTGTTGCAACACTACCAGCAGCGTTTTCGTCATGTGCTGGTAGACGAATTCCAGGATACCAATGCTATCCAGTATGCCTGGTTGAGGATGTTGGCGGGGGATCAAATACCCGTCACTGCGGTAGGTGACGATGATCAGTCTATTTACGGTTGGCGTGGAGCGAAGGTAGAGAACATCCTGAATTTTTCCAGGGATTACCCTGATGCTCAAACCGTGCGCTTGGAACAAAATTACCGTTCCAGTAAAAATATTCTCGAAGCCGCCAATGCGGTTATTGCCCGCAACTCTGATCGTTTGGGTAAGAACCTTTGGACCGAAGGTGCCGAGGGTGAGCCAATTTCCCTCTATTCGGCTTTTAACGAGCATGATGAGGCCCGTTTTATCGCCGAGCGTCTGCGGGACTGGAGCGCCCAGGGCAATCTGCGTGAAGAATCTGCCGTGCTCTACCGATCCAACGCGCAGTCGCGTGTCCTTGAAGAAGCGCTATTGAGAGCCGGTGTTGCCTACCGTATTTATGGCGGTCAAAAATTCTATGAGCGGCAGGAAATCCGCAATGCCCTCGCCTACCTGCGCCTGCTGGTGAGTCGCAATGACGATGCGGCCTTCGAACGGGTCGTCAACACACCCACCCGTGGCATCGGTGATAAAACCGTTCAGGGACTGCGTGAGTTGGCTCGGGATGAGGGGATGTCGCTCTGGCGCGCATCGCAAAAAGCCATCGACAGCGGCTTGCTAAGCGGTCGGGCTAATAATGCTATAGCGGGGTTTTTAACCACGATTGAACAACTGGCGCAGCAGACAGAGGGTCTGCCTCTGTATGAACTGGTTGACCACGTCATAGAAGCCAGCGGCCTGATTGATTTTCACCGCCGAGAGAAGGGCGAGCGCGGCGAATCCCGGGTGGAAAACCTCCAGGAGCTGGTAACAGCGTGTCGCGCCTATGAGCCCGAAGATAAAACTCTACCCCACCTGCCCCAGTTCCTAGACCAGGCCACGCTGGATGCAGGCGATCGCCAAGCCGATGTTGGCGAGGATGCCGTGCAGTTGATGACCCTGCACTCTGCCAAGGGGCTCGAATTTCCTCTGGTGATTCTGGCGGGCATGGAGGAAAACCTGTTTCCTCACCGGATGTCGGCGGAAGAGCCGGGGCGGCTGGAGGAAGAACGGCGATTAGCCTATGTGGGCATCACTCGTGCCATGAAGAAACTCTATCTGACCTTTGCCGAATCCCGTCAGCAGTATGGTTCGGAGAGCTACAATTCCGTGTCCCGTTTTGTGAGAGATATCCCCGCTGCCCTGGTTGAGGAAGTGCGGTTGCGGACGCAAATCCAGCGTCCCACCAGTTATGCACAAAAGCCGGGCATCCGCTTGAGTGATAGTGGCGAGGATACAGGCTTGTCTCTGGGGCAGCGCGTGTCCCACCACATTTTTGGTGAGGGGGTGGTGTTAAATTTTGAAGGTAATGGTGCCCATGCACGGGTGCAGGTGAATTTCGACCGAGAGGGCAGCAAGTGGCTGGTGCTCTCCTACGCCAAACTGACGCCGCTGTGTTGATGACCAAGGGAAACGACATGAAAACAAACATTCTGATCATTGCGCTGACTGCTTTGTTCCTTGCCGGATGCGGCAGTGGCGGCGACAGTTCCTCCACAACGGCTCAACAGATTGAGCCTCAGCAAGTCTACAAGTGGAAAATGGTGACGACCTGGCCGAAAAATTTCCCCGGCCTCGGCATGGCGGCGGAAAACTTTGCTGTCATGGTCGACAAGATGAGTGGGGGCCGCCTGCAGGTTAAAGTATACGGCGCCAGTCAGTTAGTACCGGCGATGGAAGTTTTCGATGCTGTATCCCAGGGTACAGCAGAAATGGGGCACAGTGCCGCCTACTACTGGAAGGGAAAAACGCCTACCTCTGCTCTTTTTACCACCATACCTTTTGGTCTCAATGCCCAGGAAATGAACTCCTGGTTGCACTACGGCGGTGGACTGGCGTTATGGCGTGAACTCTATGAGCCCTTCAACCTGGTTCCCTTGGCGGCAGGTAACACCGGTGTGCAGATGGCCGGTTGGTTCAATCGGGAGATTAATACCCTGGACGACCTGAAAGGTCTGAAAATGCGTATTCCAGGGCTCGGTGGAGAAGTGATGAGTCGAGTGGGTGTTGAGGCGGTGAATATTCCTGGCGGTGAGCTCTACACCTCCATGCAGACAGGCGTCATCGATGCTACCGAATGGGTTGGCCCCTACAATGACCTGGCATTTGGGTTTCACCAGGTGGCGAAATACTACTATTACCCAGGCTGGCATGAGCCGGGTCCAACCCTTGAGCTGATTGTTAACAAGCAGGCCTATGAATCGCTTCCGGCTGATTTACAGGCCATTGTGGAAGGTGCGGCGCGAGCTGTGAATCAGGATATGCTTGATGATTACACGGCTCGCAATAATGCGGCCCTCAATGAGCTGGTTAATACCCATGGAGTGGAGCTGCGCCAGCTGCCGGATGAAGTGCTGGCTGAATTGAACCGGGTAACGGATCAGGTACTTGAGGAGCTGGCTGCCGCTGATCCTCAATTCAAGAAAGTGTATGAGTCGCAAAATGCGTTCAAGACTCAGGCGATGCAATATCACAAAATTTCAGAAGAAGCCTATTACCGGGCGCGCGAGCTGAAATAAATCCTCATGAAAGGAGTCTCTGGGTTACAGGGGCTCCTTGAAGTTTTCCTGCTCCGGCTCACTATCAAAATGCTCCTGAAAGGCCTCAATACTGTCCGAGGCCTTGCGCAGGGTGCTGAACTCGGCAATGTGGAACAGCGCCTCCCCTTCGTTCACCAGCGGAATTTGAGAGGCGGCAATAACGATGCCATCACTACGGGACTTAAGGGGTTTTTCCGGACCACCAAAGGGTGATGCCAGGTTGGCAAGTAACTGCCCTTCCTTTACGCGCTGACCCAATTTGATTTTTGTGATAACAATACCGTCTCGCTCAGCGCGGAGCCAGTAGCTGCGCCGCGCTTTGACGGGCACCAGCTTGCGCGGCGTATTGTCCGCCTTCGCCGGGGCCAGCATGCCGAGATGGCGCATCACCGCAAGAATACCCCGCAACCCTGCACGTATGGATGGTTCGTCAAAACGAAGTGCTTCTCCGGCCTCGTAAAGAATCGCCGGAATACCCAATTCACTGGCCGCGGCCCGAAATGAACCATCGCGTACTTTAGCCTCCATGATGACAGGTGCGCCAAAGGCCTCAGCCATACCTAGTGCCACAGGGTCATCAAGATCGCCACGAACCTGTGGCAGGTTTTTGCGATGAATAGCCCCGGTGTGAAGGTCGATGACGTGGGTGGATTGGCTGAGAAGTTCGGAGTGTATGAGGTGTGCCAGCCGATTGCCCAGTGGGCCGCGGGGGGAGCCAGGAAAACAGCGGTTCAGGTCGCGGCGGTCAGGTAAATAGCGGGATTGTTGGAGGAAGCCAAACATATTCACGATAGGAACAATCAACAATGTACCTTTCAAGCGG
>JBFICU010000151.1:0-4887 GCA_041581855.1 Porticoccus sp.
GCGTCTGCAGTCAGCCTTTTTATCTGCGCGATAGCACCGGTATTTGTCAGATTGACGCTACCGGCGCTGATATCAGCTGTAAACATCGACACATCTGGTATGGCAGCACCCCCAAGCCCATCGGGACGCCAAAGCCCGGCCATCTCGCCGGTGGATTTTTCAGCCTCAACAGCGGCTTTGGCCGACGCTACCGCTATTCGGAATACCTTATTCTGGAAGGCGACCCGCTCTATACCTTGGGGGAGTTCATCACCGATAGTACCGGTCAACGCACCCTGTCACCCCGGCAGTTGAAAGGCGATATTCTGCGGGAATGGAAAGCAGACTTTTCGGCACTTTTGGAAAAATTCGACCAGAACGGTGACGGTGAGCTCGACCTGAAAGAATGGCAGATGGTAAGGGATGCCGCTTTGCACGAAGCCCATCGCCAGCAGCGCGAGTTGGAACGACTACCTGCCCAGCATTTACTGGCAAAACCACGCCACCAGGGTTTGCCCTTTATCATCGGTAGCGATGAGCAGCAGCAATTAAGCAGCCGCTTTCGACGCGGCGCCGTCCTTTATTCCAGTGGTTTTTTGCTGATGGGATCATTGGCTAGCTGGTTACTGGGCAGTCGCCTGCTTGGATAGCCTGCAAATTAGTAGAAAATCGCCAGCCAGATAGTCTCGGTATTGGGGTCCGTCCAGGCCACCCGGTGTTTGCGGTGAGCGGGTATCGCGACGTAATCACCGACCGCCAGCTCCAGCATTTCACCATTCTCGAACTCAAGCTTTCCACTGCCCTGTATGACAACCACCAGCTCGCTTTCAGGCTGGTCATACCAGAAACCCGGCGGGGAGCTTTGGCCGCGTGAAATAATCCGTTGAACTCTAGTGAAGTCAGTAACAAGGACATCCTCAAACAATTCATCCATGGTGATAACCGGAATGTTTGAAAACAGGTTGCCTATGGTCACCGGACTGTTGGAGGCCATTAAATTCTTCCTTCTCGTGTTAGTCGACGGGTTACCCACCAATGGTAAATGCGGCTGACTGCGGGACGGATCAACGGTAGCCCTATCAGCCATCCAACGGGCTTGAGTAGCACAGTGCGCGCCATCAGTAGCCGGTAGGCATCAATTTCAGAAAAGATGTTGCCCTGTCCATCCCGCACATGCAACTCAGTCAGCGCCTTGCGGGGATCGATTCCCAGCGCTTGCAGCTGTTCATCTGCATCAGTGATATCCACCCAGCACACGTTACTGTCGTCACCGGCCAGTTTTTGGTAGTTGTCTCTGTCGCGCACACAACTGGGGCAGGAACCGTCAAAGTAGACAGTCAGCGGTTCTTCTTGCTCACTGCGGGGCTTAGCCATCCACATCTGCGGATACCGCCGCAGCACTATCGATGGAACTCAACGATCTCACCCAGGGTTCAATACCCGGATAGCGTTCCGAAACAGCCTGCCAAGCGCCACGCGCTTCTTCCGGAGAATTAAATTCACCCCAGGTCAATACTTGCCAGTATTGCTGCTTGCTGAAGGCCCGAATTTGTTTGACCGGCAAACCACCTAGCTGATGGCTCACAATAAATGCCTGTAATTGTGGCTCGTCGACAAAAGCACCCAGCTGCAGGGTATAGCCGGAACGTGCACCCGCCAAATCCGAGGCATTTAACGGTTGCGACGGTTCGGAGATGGCATGAACCTGCGGTTGTTCAATTGTGGATATATTGCTTTTTGGTCGGTCTGTCCGTCCCAGCGTGAGCGGTTCTGCAACCCGTGCCGGTAGCTTTTGCGATGTCTTGGGAATTACCCCACTCTTCTCCGCAGGAATCACAGGGTCGCTGGTCATATCTGGCAGCTGTTTACGCCAGTCCTGACTGGGAAAGCCTGCCACCTCGGTTTTCGCCGACAACTCTTTTGACTCATCAGGAGGCGCGGCAGCTGGAGCAACTTTCTTGACCGGGGCATGACTCACAGCCGGCTGACCATCGCGAATCTCCTGCATTTCACAGGACCAGTTGTCACTGTTACGGGCACCATTGCAAACCCAGCCGACATAGTTGTCATCACTGCTGTCCTGAGAGGCACAGGCAGATAACAAGCCACACCACACCACCAAACCGATGTAACGAAATTTCATAATGATCCGATCGCGTCCTGCTAAATACCCATGCGATTCAGGGCATCCAGAATTTGCCGGATAACACCCGCCAGCCGAGGATGCTCGACCTCGAATTCACTTTCTTTCTCTTCCAGCTTTTCACGCAGGCTCTGACGTGGCTTTTCAACCGGCTCCTCTCCTTGGGCAATCTTGACCATGTCGGACATCAGGTTGCCCAAAACATCTCGATCTGCCGGCGCCAGGGTTTTTGCCTGCTCTAGTTCTTTATGCAGCTGCTCAAGCTGGCTATGCAATTCTTCATTTTTCATTGTTTCCACCTCTCATTACGACTGCGCAGTCTATGCCACACAACATTTTTTCCGTTTATTTAGTATATGCCGCTCTATCGCAGAAGAGCGTTGGCAGTTTTATCCATTATTGAGACGGAAGAAAGTCCCCCTTGGACACCCAGCTTCAGTCAACAACAAACCTTTATTCGGCTTAATATAAGGCCATCATAGCGGCATTTTCTATTTCTGGCACAGCATTTGCGGAAGTTTCCCTGAACGCCCAAAAGAGGCTAAAAACTACAATATCTGCTCCAAATTGGTGCGCATGCATCAATAAGGGGTTTCTTAGTGCGCATTATTGGTGCGCAAACCGAGAGAAGAGATTATGACAATCAACAAAAATCACCTGCCCGTTCTATTTGCCCTAATATTGACCGCGCTTCTGCCCTCGATGGCGCAAGCGGACTCACTTGATGGCGCCAACACCTCCTGGATACTCACCGCCACCGTGCTGGTGTTGTTTATGACCATTCCCGGCTTGTCCCTGTTCTACGCGGGACTGGTTCGGGTTAAAAACGTCTTGTCGATACTCATGCAGTGTTTCGCCATTACCTGTGCCGCTTCTCTCATCTGGATGATCTGCGGCTACAGCCTGGCCTTTGGTGATGGTGGAGCCTCCAACGCCTGGATTGGCAATCTGGACAACTTCATGCTGACCAACATCATGAAAGACAGTCTGTCCGGCAGCATCCCTGAATCTGTGTTTGCAATGTTCCAGATGACCTTTGCCATTATCACCCCGGCTCTGATCATCGGCGCTTTTGCCGAGCGGGTACGTTTTTCCGCAGTACTGCTGTTTAGCTGTATCTGGCTGTTGGTGGTGTATGTGCCAATCACCCACTGGGTTTGGGGTGGTGGCTGGTTGGGCCAAATGGGGCTTCTCGATTTTGCTGGCGGCACGGTAGTGCACATTACCGCCGGTATTGGCGCGCTGGTGGCGGCATTGGTGATCGGTAACCGTCGCGGTTTCCAGCAACACCCGATGATGCCCCACAACCTGACCATGACTGTTTGCGGTGCGGGTATGCTGTGGGTGGGTTGGTTCGGTTTTAATGCCGGCTCGGCACTGGCCGCCAATGGCGATGCCGGTATGGCCATGCTGGTCACCCACATTTCCGCCGCCGCTGGTTCTCTGGCCTGGATGATGATGGAATGGGTAAAACACGGCAAACCCTCTGTATTGGGTATTGTCACCGGCATGGTGGCGGGCCTGGGCACCATCACTCCTGCCTCTGGCTATGTCGGCCCAGGCGGGGCACTGCTGATCGGCTTTTCTGCCGGCATCGTGTGCTACTTCGCCACCCAAATGGTGAAGATGAAATTCAAGATCGACGATTCCCTCGATGTATTCCCGGTGCACGGCATGGGTGGCATCCTCGGCACACTGCTGGCCGGGTTCTTCGCCTCATCTGAGCTGGGTGTTTTCAGCGGTCAGGGCTACGCAGAAGGCGTCACCATGGCTGGCCAGATGAAGGTGCAGGTTATCGGTGTGCTGAGCACCTTGATTTATACCGCTGTCGTGACGTTTGTGCTGTTGAAGCTGGTAGATGTCATGGTTGGCCTGCGTGTTGACGACGAGCAGGAAACTCAGGGACTGGACCTGTCGCAGCACGACGAACGCGGCTACGATATTTAAGCAATTCCCCCATAAAAAAACCGCCTCGCGGCGGTTTTTTTATGTCTACTCCATTCTCGCCTGCGCTATTGCTTCACAGAGTTGCTGAGCCCCCAACACAATGCGTGGCGTGTGGCGATGCAGTAAATAAGGATCCACGTTGTAGAGGTGCCCTGCCTTCACCGCACGCAATTCAGGCCACTGCCGCCAGTATTGAAATGCGTTATCGAGCTCCGTGTACTGACCGACAATAATGGCTTCGGGGTCAGCCGCCAACACGGACTCCACCCCTAACCTGGGCACCAGACCTGCTGTATTGGCAAAGACATTTTGCCCCCCACAGAGTGCAATCACATCGGACACAAGGTGACTACCGCCAAAGGTCATCAGCGGTGATTGCCAGATCTGGTAATACACCTCGACAGGACGTTGCTGGCCATACTTCTGATCCAGCTCGCTCATTGTGAGACGAAATGCCTCAGACACTTCCGTTGCCGCTTCCTGGCGCCCCAACAGGTTGCCAAGCTTTTCAAGGGTACGGGGAATATCTTCGAGATGGCGAGGCTTATTAACGTAGACATTCAGTCCGAGAGCCTTGAGACGGCTGATAATGCCCTCACCATTGCCGCTCAGCCAAACCAGCACCAGGTCGGGTTGATAGCTAAGCAAGGCTTCATAGTTAATCTTGTTATTAGAACCTATCACCGGGAGAGACTTTGCCTCCTCGGGAAAATCACTCCAGGCGACGGTAGCAACCATCTGGCTTCCGGCCCCGAGAGAATAGACCACTTCTGTCAGGTGAGGGGCCAGGCTGATAACCCGTTGAGCCGGTTGTACCA
>JBFICU010000152.1:0-4876 GCA_041581855.1 Porticoccus sp.
ATTTTTGCCAAAGAAGTGGTGGTAGGAACGCTTGATGCACTCTATTCGGATATGGCCCGCACAGAAAATGGCCCGCAGGATAGTGCTGCACCCACCATTACCGCGCTAATAAGTGAAGCCTTTGCATCGATCCCACAAAATCTGGCGAAAGTAAACGACATGTGGGGTGACCCACTGGGACTCAGTGTCGGAGACTTGGAAGATCAGCAAGCCGCTGCCCAAGCGCAGGAAGTACAGCTGACAACCATCGGTTTGATGCAGCAACTATTTGAAACCCCTCTTGCAGCCTTCAGCTATATCCTTTTCATTTTGCTGTACATGCCCTGCGTAGCCACACTAGGTGCGATTTACAAAGAAGCGGGAGGTGCCTGGGCATTTTTCTCAGCCACCTGGAACACACTGCTGGCCTATGCTGTTGCGGTAACAACTTTCCAGCTGGGAAGCTTCACTGCGCACCCCCAGCAATCCATGATGTGGACTGCAGCCATGCTGGCCATCATGGTGACCGGGTACTTGTTACTGATGCAGTATGGCAAACGACAGGTACGTCGCCAGAATCTGATTCCGGTGGTTAACCTGCATGGGTAGAAGTGGAAAATTGACCAGGCCGTTGATTAACGGCCTGTTTAGATAAGCGGAATCTTAAGCAGATTTTTTGGTGGTTGCGGCAAACTCCCGAACCCCATTCAACAACTGACGACAGGTGATTTGTCCCACCAGTTTGCCATTCTCTACTACCGGGCAACGACGAAAGCCGCGTTTCAGCATTTCCTGAGTGACATCAATAATATCTGCCTTCGGGGTCACTGCGTAGACATCTCTTGTCATCACGCCATGAACCGGACCCACACTGGTTTCCTGGTTGTAACGGGCGGTCAGAATGGCTTTCAGGCAATCAACTTCTGACAGCACCCCGACGAGATTGTTGTCATCATCGACAACGCAAACACCGGAGATCTTGTTGGTGATAATCAGATCAATAGCGACAAACAGATCGTCGTTCTGATTAACCTTCACAGGGTTATGTAGCATGTAATCCTTTAGCTCTACTGAATTCAGCATAAACAGTAACCTTCTATTCCTAATCTTTTAGCTTAATCACACATCCGCAAAACGCGGCGCTGCTTCACACTACAAAATCAACTGCAATTGGCAGACTTCAACGACAACCCTGGCTCACGCCAACAGTACAAAATTCCGTCAATTTGATCCGTACATCTCAACCAAATGGATGCCGCAGCACAATCGTCTCGACCCGGTCGGGACCGGTAGAGACGATATCCACTGGGGTCTTGAGAATTTCTTCAATACGGGCGATATAGGCACGTGCGTTAGCTGGCAGCTCCTCAAGGGATTTAGCTCCGATAGTGGATCCCTGCCAACCAGGCATTTCCTCATATACCGGCACCAGTTTTTCATAGTCGTCCGCATGACAAGGGGTAGCGACTTCATTCCCCTCGGCATCCTGATACGCCACACACAGCTTGATGACATCAAGGCCATCGAGTACGTCCAGCTTGGTGAGGCAGAGACCGGAGACAGAATTAATACGAATGGCCTGCTTCAGTGCCATCGCATCAAACCAACCACAACGGCGCTCGCGGCCAGTGGTGGCACCAAATTCGTGACCTTTTTCACCCAGATGCTTACCTACGGTATCAAACAACTCCGTGGGGAAAGGGCCGGAACCAACCCGGGTGGTATAAGCCTTGGTGATACCCAACACATAGTCCAGATAGAGAGGGCCGAAACCACTACCCGTGGCAGTACCACCAGCCGTCGTATTGGAAGAGGTCACATAAGGATAGGTGCCATGATCTATGTCCAGCAACGAGCCCTGTGCACCTTCGAACATGATGTTGTCGCCGCACTCGCGGGCCTCATGCAACAAGCCTATGACATCAGCCACCATAGGCTTAAGCTCGTCCGCCCACTGGCTGGTCAAAGCAAGGGTTTCTTCGTAGCTGACAGTGGCTTCCTGATAATAGTTGCTCAGCATGAAGTTGTGGTAGGCCATTAATTCTTTCAACTTGGGGGCAAACCGCTCGCGATCGAACAGATCACCCAGTCGCAGACCTCGACGTGCGACCTTGTCTTCATATGCAGGACCAATACCGCGACCCGTGGTGCCGATTTTGGCGGTGCCCCGAGCGCGCTCACGGGCCTGATCCAGCGCAATGTGTATAGGTAGAATCAGTGGGCAAGCTGGAGATAAGCGCAGTCGTTCACGCACCGGAACACCCTTGTCTTCCAACTCGGCTATCTCTTCAAAAAGGGCCTGAGGGGAAAGTACGACACCGTTACCGATGAGGCAGGTCACATTCTCGCGAAGGATTCCGGAAGGGATGAGATGTAAAACAGTCTTCTTACCCTCAATAACGAGCGTATGACCCGCATTATGACCACCCTGGAAGCGCGCCACGACGGAAGCCTGATCAGTGAGCAGGTCAACAATCTTGCCCTTGCCTTCATCACCCCATTGGGTGCCAAGCACCACGACATTCTTACCCATGTGTATTCTCTAGCCCTGAACAATAAAGGTTAAACAGGTTTTATTTGATAGGTACCATCCAGCAGCAACAGCTGACGGTCACAGTGTAATTCTTCATAGTCCGGCTGCTGGCCGGAGAAACCACAGACCACACGCTCTCCGCACAGTCTTAATTCGGCAATCACCTGACGCTGGCCCGAATCTTCCGAGACGGGAGCAAAAATTCCTGGGGCAATTTGTTGCCCACTGTCCAATTGTGCCAATGCCTGCAAGCTCATATTGAACCCGGTAGCGGGACGCGAACGGCCAAAGCCCTCACCCACGTGGTCATATCGACCACCATTACCGATGGCCTGGCCCACACCTTGGGCATAGGCGGCAAAAACAATGCCTGTGTGGTAGTGATAACCACGCAGCTCACTCAAATCCAGATACAGCTGTGCATCAGGATAACGAATCTGTAGGGCTTCAACAGTGGCCTGCAATTCGTCGAGGGCTAATTCCACCTCGGCTGGCGCGTCTGAAAACAGCTCCCGGGCGCGATCAAGCACCTCTATACCACCGGCCAGATCAACCAGGGCGCGAATCATTTTCGCCATATCCTGATCTGTCAGATTGGCAACAACCCAACTGTCCAGTTCTGGCACAGCCTTACGCTGGAGCAGGTCAAACAGAACAGCCTCTTGATCTACCGAAAGTGCAGCCTGCTCCAGCAGACTGCCATACACGCCAACGTGGCCAAGGTCCAACTGCGGTCTGTCCAATCCAGCAAGACGCAAGGTTTCAACCATCAAACTGATCACTTCAATGTCTGCTGCCAAGCTGGCTTCGCCGTACAGCTCCACACCGATTTGTATGGGCGCGCGACTTTCCAGGACATGACGAGGACGGGTGTAAAGAACGGTGCTGGCATAGCACAGGCGACTGGGACCCTTGCGCTGGAGACTGTGGGCATCCATACGGCTGGTCTGCGGAGTAATATCGGCACGTATGCCCATGGTGCGGCCACTGATCTGATCCGTCACCTTAAAGGTCATCAAATCAAGATCTGAACCCGTGCCACTGAGCAGGGATTCCGTGAATTCCACCAATGGCGGAATCACCAAATCGTATCCCCAGCTGTGGTAGAGATCCAGTATTTGCCGTCGCAGTCGTTCTATCTGGAGAGCCCGATTGGGAAGGATTTCCTCAACCCCGTCTGGCAACAGCCACCGATCCGCCACAGTCATCGTCATTACCCGTTGATAAAGTAGAGTGCACCGGCTCCGAGCAACATGCTAAGCAAACCCATCACCCGCATACTGCGATCGTCGACCTGAGCTAACAGGGCGGCCATATTGCGCCATCTTGCTGGGGCCAGAAAGGGCATAACGCCTTCCAGCACTAGCATCAAGCAAAATGCCTTGGCCAAATCCACCCACATACAAACACCCAGACAGCCATAAAAAAACCGGGGAGCCCCGGTTTTGATATTCTACCACTGTCTCGCTCCGCTTGCTGCACTTTTGTTGGCACCAAAAGCCAACTCAATGCGCATAAAAACGGCGGGCTCTTATCTTAGAGCCCGCATTGTTTTATTTACCTTGCTGCTTGTCCAGATAGCGGAAGAAATCACTCTCCGGATC
The DNA here is from genome assembly GCA_041581855.1 of Porticoccus sp. Taxonomy (GTDB): domain Bacteria; phylum Pseudomonadota; class Gammaproteobacteria; order Pseudomonadales; family Porticoccaceae; genus Porticoccus. The sequence continues at coordinate 4,117 of JBFICU010000152.1, forward strand.
AACCAGCATGATATCGCCCTTATTGGCAAAAGCCTCTTTATAAGCTTTTAGGCTACGCTGGAAAGCGTAGAACTCAGGGTCTTGGTTATAAGCTGCCGCGTAAACGGACGTCGCACCTGCATCCCCTTCACCCTTGGCCTCTTCTGCTTCGCGGTAGGCATTGGCCAGCAGGATCGTGCGCTGCCTGTCAGCGTCAGCGCGAATCTTTTCCGCTTCCTCCCCACCCTTGGAACGCAATTCTCGGGCTTCTTTTTCTCGTTCCGCCGTCATACGACGGTACACCTGATCGCTGACCTCCGGAGGCAGATCAATACGCTTGACCCTTACATCAACCACTTCGATACCCAATGATTGGCGCACAGTGGTATTCAGGTAGTCCTTGATTTGCTGCATAAGCAGATCGCGCTCACCGGAAACCACATCATGCAACGTCCGTTCGCCAAACTGGTTGCGCAGACCATCATTGACACGGCTTGCCAGACGATCATTAGCAATATCTTCACTGCCGCCGGTGGACTTGTAGTAGATGTCCACATCAGCAATCCGCCATTTGGAAAACGCATCGACTATTACCCGCTTTTTTTCCACTGTAAAGAAACTGGCAGGTTCCGCATCCAAGGTCTGGACTCGGGCATCAAATTTGCGCACTTTCTCTGCAAAGGGGATTTTGACGTGTAAACCGGGGGTAATATCGCCTTCAATAAGACGACCAAAACGCAGCTTGACTGCCATTTCGGTTTCCTGAATCACATAGAGTGAG
>JBFICU010000153.1:0-4791 GCA_041581855.1 Porticoccus sp.
ATGGAATAAAGAACGGTGACCATCCAGAGGAAACTGGCAATCAGGCAGAACAGCATGCCGAGAGGCTCCAGCCGGAATGAGATGGTCAAACCCGGCAGCAGCTCCAGCAGGGTCCAACCACTGCGGTCTCCCGCCATGACAGCCTGGTAAAGTAGCCAGACTGCGGCAAATAACAGTGCGCCAGCCACCAGGGAAACCCCTTCCCGCAGGTTCGGGCGCATCCCAGTTAGGGCAACTCCAGATGCGGCCAGCAGCGGAATCACCAGCACTGCCTGCATCAGCCCGATCACTGACAGATTCACTGGCCACCCCCCAACAGAGCACTCGCCACTGCCCCGCTGGTGCCCACGGTCAAGCGGGTATCAATACCCAGATAAATATTCACCAGCACCAACAGCCAGATGGGCACCAGCAATGTAAGCGGCGCCTCCAGTCGGCCGGAGCCGACCAAACCTTCCGGCAGCTCATTTTCAGCGTGCTGAAAATAGGCCGCTTCCACCAGCCGCCACACATACACCACGGCGAGAATGGAGCCTGTCACCACCAGCAAGGCAATAGGCCACATTCCCGCTTCAATGGCCGCCAGAATCAGGTACCACTTGCTGACAAAACCCACGGTGAGGGGCATCCCTATCAGGCTAAGCCCGCCGATAACGATGGCAGCCATAGTCCAGGGCATACGCCGCCCCAGTCCCCGGAAAGCGCTGATATCGGCGCTGCCGAAGCGATACACCACTGCCGCCAAGGCCAGGAACAGGGCGCCCTTCATCAGCGCGTGATTGAACAGGTGCAACAATGTAGCTTGCAGACCGAGCGCGGTACCGAAACCGATACCGATGATCATGTAGCCGATCTGGGCGATGCTGGAATAGGCGAACAGCCGTTTGATATTGGGTTGGAAAATAGCCACCAGCGAGGCGACAAACATCCCGGCCAGACCAAGGGTCAACAGGATACCGTGCAGGGGCAGAACCGATGAAGCGAATTGCTCCCCGAACACGGAAAAATGCAAACGTATCAGCAGATAGACCGCCACCTTGGTTGCCGTGGCAGCCAGGAATGCGGTCACCAGCGACGGTGCGTAGGCATAGGCGTTGGGCAACCACAGGTGCAACGGGAACAAAGCCAATTTCAGGCACACCCCCACCACAATAAAGACAAAGGCGGTAGAGGCAGTGCGGCTGCCCGCAGCGTCAGGTATACGCGCTGCGAGATCCTGCATATTCAGGGTGCCGGTCAAGCTGTACAGGAAACCAATGCCGATGAGGATAAAAGTGGCGCCGATGGTGCCCACAATCAGGTATTGGTAGGAGGCCCACAGGGCTCGCCGGTCCTTGCCGTAACCAATCAATGCATAGGTCGCCAGGGAAGAGATTTCCAGGAAGACAAATACATTGAAGATGTCTCCGGTGGCGACAATCCCCAGCAGGCCCGCCAGGCACAGCAGGTAGGTCACGTAGAAAAAAGTCTGCTTTTCCTGAGGGATTTCCCGCTCCAGCCCCGTTCCGGCTGCCACGACCACCAGCGTGGCAATGCCACTCACCACCAGCATCACGTAGGCCGACAAAAGATCGATGCGGTATTCGATTCCCCAGGGGGCATCCCAGCCTCCCAAGCCGTAGCTCATGGTGCCGTGCTGATAGACCTGGTGCAGTAACAGCATACTGATCGACAGGGAAAGACCACAGACCAGCACGGTAAAGATCCACACCAGACGAGATTTCTCCAGCAGCAGGCAGGCGGGTGCGGCCAATAGCGGAACGACTACCTGCAGAATGGGCAGCTGGCTCAACACTCCAGGTCCCTCTGCTGCAGCTCTTCCTCCTCCACCGTGCCATAGGCGTTGCGAATCCGTATCACCAGCGCCAGCGCCAGCGCCGTGGTGGCAATGCCGACCACAATGGCGGTGAGAATCAGCACATGGGGGAGAGGGTTGGAATAACTGCTGACTCCCTCGGCAAAAATCGGTGCTGAACCGCCGCTGACCTTGCCGAGACTGATGTAGAAAATAAATACCGAGGTCTGGAACAGGTTGAGACCGATGAGTTTTTTAATCAGGTTGCCCTGCACGATGACGATATAAAATCCAGTCATCATCAGCAGAATCACCACCCAGTAGTTATAGAGTTCCATCAGCATCAGGCCACTTCCTCGGGGTTTACTGTGGCCGAAGCAAAGGCGTAAAAGATCAGGATCATTGACGACGCAACCGTTATGCCTACTCCCAGCTCAATAACCAGTATTCCCAGATGCCGACCAGCCAGAGGGTCCGGTAGCAACTGGCTGTAATCGAGAAAATTGCCGCCACTCAGCAGGCAGACCACACCCACGCTGCCGTAAATCAGCACACCGCATGCCGCCAGTATCTGTAACAGCGCCGGTCGCACCACCCGCTGGGCATTGCCGAAGCCAAACAGCATGGCGTAGAGGATGATACCGGCGGCAAAGATCACTCCCGCCTGAAAGCCACCCCCCGGACCGTATTCGCCGTGGAACTGCACGTAGAGCGCAAACAGCAGAATCAAGGGAATCAGCATCTTACTGACCACCCGAAGCACCCGGTGGTCATACATGTTTGCCCGCTCCGTCGCAGAGCCCGGTGACGCGGCGCGGCCAGTAAACAGCAGCCCCAACACGCCCATGGCGGCGGTGAAAATCACTGCCACCTCCCCGAGTGTGTCGAAGCTACGATAGTCCGCCAGCACGGAGGTCACCATATTGGGAATCCCGATCTCTTTCGGGGACTCCTCGATGTATCGCACTGCCACATGGCTGTGTGGCGGGGCATCAGGGGAGCCAAATGCAGGCATATCCAGCGTCCCCAATACCAGCGTGGCCCCGGTGATGGAGACCAGGAGCAGCGATATCAGCGGGTGCCGATAAGCCGTCTGCTCATAGCGCCCCACCAATGCCAATGCCGCCAGCATCAGCAGTGGAAAAATGCCCGCCCCCACCGCCGCTTCGGTAAAAGCCACGTCGACCGCATCCACCGACACGAAAAAGCTGGCCGACAGCAGGCCATAGATACCAGCGAGCATCACCGCAGCGAACAGATCCCGCAGCCAGGCAATGGCCAGTGCGGTGATGGCCAGTAACAGCAGCAATGCGATGTCCAGTACAAGTTCGATTTGCGTGCTCCTATCAAGGTTGTTTCAGGATGTTTCATTCCTGCCGGGATCAGCGCCCAATCCACCGTGTACCGCCGCCTTCGCCAACGCATGGCTGGCAGTGGGACTGGTAATGAGGATGAACAGAAGAATTAGCAGCAACTTGAACATCACGATGCCCCAACCTGCCAGGATCATCAGGCCCAGCAGAATGAGGCTGGCAGCGAGAGTTTCGGTTACCCCGGCGGCGTGCATCCGCGAGAACACTTCAGGGAAACGCAGCAGTCCAATGCCACCGGACACCAGCAGGAAAACACCGGTGCCCAGACATAAAATGCTCACCCCTTCCAGCAACAGGGCTATCACGGGTTGCCCCCTTGATGCCGCTCGTTGCTGTATTCGAAGTAACGAAGTACCCCAATGACACTGATGAAGTTGATCAGCGCATAGACCAGGGCGATATCCAGGAAGTCCGGTCTGCCGAACAGGAAACCCACTACCGCAATCAACAACACGGTCTTGGTACCGAACACATTCACCGCCAGAATCCGGTCATAGATGGTCGGGCCCAGCAAGGCCCGACTCAACGCCATGACCATGACCACCAACAGCGCAACTACCACCGCCGTCAACATCTAGCGCTCCAGCTCCGCCACCCGGCGCCTCATCTCGCCTTCCTGCAACTCCTCAATGCCAGCCCGGGTGAGCGCATGCACCAGTACGGTGTCATCATCCATGTCCATTGCCACAGTGCCGGGCGTCAGGGTGATGGCATTGGCATAAATCACCCGTCCCAGGTCGCTCTTCTGGCCGAGTGGAAGGCGGGCTGCACAGGGACTGATGGAGCCATTGCCCAGCCAGATGTGGCGCACCACATCAATATTGCTGCGAATGATTTTGACGATCAGCCAGCCGAAAAACCTGGGCAGCTTCCGGGCCAAGTGAAGCGGCTGGGATTCCTGGTCCACGACCTTCAGGCACTGCGAAACCCAGATCACGAAAATGACCGAGGCAAAACCGAATCCGAGCAGCAATAGTGAGTAGTGACCGGAGTTGCCCAACCAGAGCACGACCAGAAGGCAGAACAGGCTTAGTCTGTATTTCAGGGCATTCGCTCCTGACTCATGTCTGCTCTGGAGCTTCATGTCTACAACACTCCAAACAGGCCATCAGGGGCAAGAAAAGTGTTTTTTGAGCACGGCCGAGAGCACCTCGGCTCCACTGGAGTTGTCTGCTGCCGAGCCCGCTTCACGATTCAACTTTTCAACCACATCCGACAGCGTCAGCCCTGACGGAAAACAGTAAGGATCGCGGCCAATAACACCGTTCTGACTCATCTGGCCCCTGGCACGGGTCTCCAACGCTCTCCGCTGGAAAGAGTCGTCTTTCTGTAGGGTAAGTTGATCGATGGCATCCAGATAACCCCGGATATAGGCAAGGCACGCCGCCTGACCATCGTCAGTGCCACCTTGCCCGGCGGACGATGCCTGACAGGACGACAACAGCGTTTCGCCACTCATGGGTTCTATGGCCTGCACCTCGTTAATCGCCAGGCCACTCAACATCAGGAAAACAACAAAATTTCCGGTTATGGTTTTCAGTACGTTCTGCACAAGATCACCACTTGTTATAATTTTCCCCTACTCTCTCACCCATACAGCGGAAAAGTATTACGAAAATGTAA
>JBFICU010000154.1:0-4778 GCA_041581855.1 Porticoccus sp.
CAGATGAAAGCCGCTGTGCAAAACCAGCGTGATGCAACAGAAAACTCCGAGCAAAATGTGCACCAGCCGCCAGGCAGAGAATTTGCCCATCCAGGCCCAGGACAATCGCTTGCGCAGAGACATGAGCAGGCCGATGGCGGTAAGGCCTAAGAGGGTAAAGCCGGTGACCTGTTTCCAGAACTTGTCATTCCAGATGTTCTCGAACCAACTCTGTTGCTGCACGCTGTCAGCGACCCTGGCCTCCGGCCAGAAACTGATCAGTGCAACCAGTACCAGCGCCAACAACCCGACTGTGGTGAGGATTGAGGCGGCGGTTTCTTTTTCTTGGGCACTGTTATCACCGACAATCTGCTGCAAAAGCGGTTTGCATGAACCGCAGACGGTGCCAGCTTTGGTGCACGACTGGAGTTCTGCTACCGAATTGCAGCCGGTATTCTGGACGGCACTGCTCAGCTGTCCGAAGCTGATGTTATTGCACTGGCAGATAATGGTGCTGGCGGGCCAATGGCTGACGTCATTACCTTTGTCGCCCCACAGTCTGCCGGTGCGGCGGAACTGGTACAGTTGCCAGGGGTTGAGTTTGCGGTCGTTTTGGTAGGCTTCCTGAATACGGCGGGATTCAGGCCATTCGCCGATACCTACGGCGCCGACGATTCTGCCTTTGAGGGTAACCAGCTTGCGGTATTCGCCCGTATTGGGAGACTGGAAGCGAGTTTCTTTCTGGAATGGACGCGCAGCCAACTCGTTGACTTCGCCAAGACTGCACACTCGCGTGCCGACCACTTTGAGATTGCTGACGGTGGCTGACCCTTGATAGCGGGGCAGCGGTTGTTGTTCCGGATCTGCCAGTACCGATGCGGCCACTGAGGCCTGTTCGAAGCCGGGGTTGACCAATCCGTAGGTGGTGCCCTGGTGTTCACAGCATTCCCCGATGGCGTAAATGTCAGGGTCGGAGGTCTGCAGGTAATCATTGACCACGATACCTGTGCCGACAGTCAGGCGTGCCTTGCGGGCTAACTCGATATTGGGAGTGATCCCCGCGCAGAACAGTACGGTGTCGCAGGGAATGATATCGCCGTTGCGGGTAGTGACCGAGGTGACGTGTTCAAAGCCGTCGATTGCCCGAACACCGGCATGGGTAATAATGTCGATACCAAGACGTTTGACTTCCTGTTCCAGCAGGCTGGCGGCGTCCTCATCCAGTTGGCGGTTCATTAGGTGAGGACCCTGTTGTACCACCGTGACACGGGTGTGGAATTTCAGCAGCCCTTTGGCCGCTTCCAGTCCCAGCAAGCCACCGCCCACTACCACGATATGGCGTGAACGGAGAATGCGGGCATAGAGACTCTCGGTATCCCGCAGGCTGCGGAAACTGAACACTCCCTGTCGCTGGATGCCGGGAATGTTAGGAATGTGTGCCCGAGCCCCGGTGGCGAAAATCAGCTTGTCGTAGCTGTATTGATGGCCGGTGGCATCGGTCAGCGTTTTATTGTCGCGGTCGATCTCTGTGATAGCCGAGGAGGTAAAGCGGAAGTTCTGGTGTCGCGTGATATCGGGTAGGGGCAGGTCGATCGCGTCGCGATCGATTTCACCGGCCAGTAGGGCCGACAGTTGAATACGGTTGTAAGGGAGACAGGTCTCATCGCCAAACAGGTGGACATGGTCCTCTGGACGTCGGGATAGAAGTTCATCCGCAAAGCGAATACCTACAGGGCCAGCTCCGATCACAATAATCCGCGAGTGAGCTGACTTCGGCATATCTGCCTGGGCGGTTTCAACTCCTTTGTTGTGAGCGACAAGATCGCGATTCAAAGCTGTCATTGACCCGGGTTCACTTAACAAAAAAGCCTGTTGCCCCGTCGCCCAGGGCGACAGGTCAACAGGCTCCATTACCTAGAATTAACTTGTTTTTGCTCCATGAAATTTCCTGTCGGAATTCAGGCAGCAATGGTTAAGACAGGTAATGCATAATGAGTGCCAAGCTGAATGGCGTGTATAACGCTATGAAATAAATAGAAATATGTATTTTATGAGGAGGGCTGTGGGCGGAGGGTAAGACACTATCTGCACTATTATTGCAAATCATGTACCACTATTGGTGCACAACCGTGTCGTTGGAGCACGGTGGTTAGACTGATGGCAAATTAGTGTCGCTGGGGGTAGTTCGCACCAGTTTGCCAAAGAAGATGCCGACTTCAAACAGCAGCCACATGGGCAATGCAAGTAGGATCTGGGAGAGAATATCCGGTGGGGTCAGTAGCATGCCCAGTACGAAGCAGAGCACAAACACATAAGGGCGTTTTTGGGCCAGTTTGTCGGGTTCCACCACACCCACCCAGGAGAGGATTACCACTCCGATGGGGATTTCGAAACTGATGCCAAAGGCGAAGAACAGCTTCAGTACGAAGTCGAGGTAGCTGCGGATATCGGTCATCACCGCGACGCCTTCGGGTCCGACGCTGGTGAAAAACATGAATACCAGAGGAAACACCACGTAATAGGCGAAGGCCATTCCACCATAAAACAGGGCCACACTGGAAAAAAACAGTGGCAGGACGATCCTTTTTTCTCGCTGGTAGAGGCCTGGCGCCACAAATGCCCAGACCTGATAGAGAATAAAGGGCATGGCAATGAACAGGGACAGCACCATGGTCAGTTTGAACGGCGTCAGGAAGGGCGATGCCACATCTGTGGCGATCATGGTGGATGATTCGGGCAGGTGGGCTCTGAGGGGTTCTGAAATATACAGGTAGAGCTGATTACTGAAAGAAAATAGCCCCGCAAAAATAACCAACACCGCCACCAGGCAACGCAACAAACGGTTGCGCAGTTCGATGATGTGCTCGATAAATGGCTGGCTGAGCAGTTCTTCGTCGCTCATTGCTTGCTCTGCTCTGGGGTTTCATGTGGTGTTTTTGGCGACTCCGGCTGCTCTTCCCCGGTTTTCTCGGCGGGGGTGGAGTGAATGTCGTGGGTAAGCGTGTCCATTTCGTCAGCACTGTGTTTCAGGTCACGTAATACCTGCTCGTTGTGCAACTGTCGACGCACATCGTCCATACCGACTTCATTTTCCAGTTCTTTCTTCAGGCTGTTGAACATTTGCCGGGCGCGGCCCAACCATAACGCCAGGCTACGCATGGCTTGGGGGAGTCGCTGCGGACCCATGACGATAAGGGCCACTACGGCGATCAGCAGCAGTTCGGAAAAACCGATATCAAACATGATTCAACAAGCTGGTTGCTCGGCGACAGAAAGGAGGTTGGCGTTATTCAAGCGGATCTTTTTTATCGCTTTTGCCTTCTGGGCTATCGGCAGGCTTGTCCTTGTCCGAGCTGTCACCGGACATGGAATCCTTGAACCCTTTGACGGCGCCACCGAGATCGGAGCCGATATTTTTGAGTTTCTTGGTGCCGAAAATTAGCGCCACGATGACCAGAATAATTAATAGTTCTTGCCAGCCAAAGCCCATAAGTCTCTCACTTTGTCATGATCAGGTTGGGTTGCGCCGGGCCTTTTCTTCCAGGCCCGACAGGTCAAAACGACGTTCCAGTTCATCCAGAACCGACTGACCACTCTCTCCCAAGTGGGATAACATCACCAGCGAGTGAAACCAGAGGTCGGCGGTTTCGCCGATCAGTTTACTGTTGTCGCCACTCAATTCCGCATCCCTGGCGGCGAGGATAGTTTCCACCGCTTCCTCACCCACTTTTTCGAGGATTTTGTTGAGGCCTTTATGGTGCAGGCTTGCAACATAGGACTCGTCAGGTTGGGATTGTTTACGCGCCTCAAGCACCTGAGTCAGTTTTGCCAGTACTTCGCTCATGAATAGATTTCTCCGGGGTCTTTGAGGATCGGGTCGACAGTGTGCCACTGACCGTCTTTCAACACCCGGTAGAAACAGGATTCACGACCGGTGTGGCAAGCGATGCCCCCCAGTTGTTCCACCTGCAGGACGATCACGTCACCGTCGCAGTCCAGACGAATTTCCTTCACGGTTTGCACGTGGCCGGATTCTTCACCCTTGCGCCACAGCTTGCGGCGTGAGCGAGACCAGTACACGGCGCGCTGTTCCTGTGCGGTTAGGGCGAGGGCTTCGCGATTCATCCACGCCACCATCAGAATACGACCGCTGTTGGCATCCTGCGCCACCGCGGGCAACAGGTTATCTTCATTCCAGGTGATTTCGTCGAGAAAGTCAGTCATGGGCGCCATTATGACAGCTGTAAGTTGATCGGCAATATGGATTTTCCGGGGTGATTCAGGCAATGCTGGTTATTTCAGCAATAACAGCAAGAGTCCGGCACCTGCAACCACCAGACTACCGGTGGGCATCTGTTGCAGTTGCCCCAGCCATTCGGGATACGCACTGCCGAGGCCAATTCCCATCAGCGCCGCACCAGCCCAGATACGCCAGCGGCTTTTTCCTGGGTTGGGTGTTATCGCTGCCGCCTTGGGCTGTGATGCTTCCCGGGTTTGCAGGCGCTCCAGGGTGTGGAAAATCAGCTGGGGTACCTGAGGGAACTGTTCCAGCCATTCCGGACCGTGGCGCTTGAGCTGTTCCACCAGTGCGTTGGGCTGGAAGCGCTCCTTTAGCCAGCGCTCGAGGAAGGGGTGAGCGGTGGCCCACAGATCCAGATCCGGGTAGAGCTGGCGACCCAGTCCCTCAATATTGAGTAGCGTTTTCTGCAACAGTACCAGCGATGGCTGTACTTCCATATCGAAGCGGCGTGCTGTACGAAACAGGCTGACCAGTAGCTGACCAAAGGAAATTTCCCGCA
>JBFICU010000155.1:0-4774 GCA_041581855.1 Porticoccus sp.
AAGCCTCAGCTGTCATCATCAGCTCAGCGCTGTTACCGGTATCAATCCGGCAGAAAGTACCCCCCTCTTTCTTGAGCAGTATCTGGACAATGCCATCGAAGTGGAGATTGGGAAGGCCTTCAACACCACTGCAGATCGCCTGGCTATCGCCGAAATAGGTAACCTCGCCGCCACTCAGCGTGGTTCAAGTCAATTACTGTTTGTCCTACTCGCTGCCACGTTACACCGCAGTGGTTTTCGTTGGCTGTCCTTCACTGCCACGCCACAAGTGAGAAAAACCATCTGCAGACTGGGCTTTGAACTACGTGTTGTTGGAGAAGCCAGTTTGGAGCGTTTAAGTAACGGTATCGCTGATGATTGGGGTAGTTATTACCAAAGCCGCCCAATGGTGGTGGTTGGTGATCTGGAGCATGGCATGAACGTCATCGCGTCAAAACGCATTCTTAGCGGCATCCTGGCACTCTACTGTAACCGTATCGATACATTGGCTGCCCAGATCCAATACGGAGTCCATCATGCCGAACATCATTTCGCAGCTTGAGCAGCTCTGCGAACCTGGTCAGGTAGTCGCCCGAAACCGTACAGAGGAAATGACCGGCGAGATGCTGGTCACTGCCTGCCGACGGCTGGCCGATAAACTCAATGCGCTTAACATCAGGAAATTGGCGCTGCATGCAGACAATGGCCTGGACTGGGTCATTGTGGACCTGGCCTGCCAACTGGCAGATATTTGTCTACTGCCACTGCCGACGTTTTTCTCCATTGGTCAATTGAAGCACGCCTTCAAAGAAACGCCCGTCGACGCGATCATCAGCGATAATCCGGCGATTTCAAACATTCTGGATGATATTGCCAGTACCGAGAGCCTGCCCGGTAGCGGCCAGCTACAGCTCATCATGGTCAGTCAGAATCACCCACAGGCCCTATTGCCCCATTTCACCGGCAAAATTACTTATACCTCCGGCTCCACCGGTACACCCAAGGGTGTCTGCCTCAGTAATTATCAATTGCTGGAACAGGCCGCCGTGCTGGCCAATGCTGTGGCGTTAAAGCAACCAAGACACTTGTGCCTGCTCCCTCTCAGCACCCTGCTGGAAAATATTGCCGGCATCTACACACCTCTACTGGCAGGGGGCGAAATCATTGTGCCCTCGCTGCGTGAGCTGGGTTTTAGTGGCAGCTCATCCGTCAATGCCGGCACCATGACCGCCACTATCAGCCACTACCAGCCGAATAGTTTGATCCTAACCCCGCAACTACTGCTGCTACTCGTGGTTGCCGCTGGGAGTGGATGGTCAGTTCCGGAATCGTTGAAGTTTGTAGCCGTCGGGGGAAGCAGGGTGTCAGAAGAGCTGCTGAACCGTGCCTGGCAATTGGGCATACCCGCTTACGAAGGCTATGGATTGTCGGAATGCGCTTCAGTGGTCAGCCTGAATACCCCGCACCACCATCAGCCCGGTAGCTGTGGCACGCCGTTACCTCACCTCGGCGTCAGGATTATTGATGATGAGGTGGTCGTCACCGGCAACCCCATGTTGGGTTACGTCAATGAGCCTTCAAGCTGGGGCAATCAGGCCATTCAAACCGGTGACCTCGGTTATCTGGATGAACAGGGCTTTCTCCATATTAACGGCCGCCGGAAGAACCTGCTTATTTCAAGCTATGGACGCAACATTAATCCTGAATGGATAGAATCCGAATTTCTTGCTGACCCAACATTCGCCGAATTTGTAGTATTCGGCGACGCAAGACCCTGCTGCGTGGCACTAATGACACCTCGTGAAAACAACACCAGTGGGCAACAGATACAAAAGACCATTGATGAGGTTAACCAACGGCTCCCGGATTATGCACAAATACAACATTGGGCCCGTCTCCCTGCCCCACTGACGACTAATCCCTCTCTCATCACGGACAATGGCAGACCGCGACGCAATGCCATTGCCGATACCTACTCCGCTTTGATCACAGGGCTTTATAACGCCGGCCTGGAAGAGCAGAGCGCATGACCAATACATCGACGCCGACACTGGATCTGAAACATTCCATCCAGAAACGCAAGGACATGAACCAACCGGCTGTAGCGCTTTCCTTTTCAGAGAAGTACGACCGGGATCACGCTGAGCAATACTATCTAAAGCATCACGAAACCCTAGCCAGAAGACTTTCAAATTGGCGCGAAGTTGAGCTGGCTCGGCATTCCCTGACGGATGCCGGTCATCCCGAAACTGTTCTGGACCTGCCTTGCGGCGCGGGAAGATTCTGGCCAATGCTGGCCGAAAACAGTCGTCGGAGTATCTATGCGGCTGACAATTCCGCCGACATGCTACAGGTGGCGATGACCAGTCAACCCGAATACATTACTGATCGTGTAATTCCGTTTAAAACCTCAGCTTTTGCCATTGATATGGAAGATGCCTCGGTAGACAGTATCTTCTGCATGCGGCTCATGCATCACATGGCCAATCACGAACACCGCTTGGCCATGTTAAATGAGTTTCATCGTGTGACCCGCGACACAGTCGTACTGTCACTCTGGGTAGATGGCAACTTTAAAGCCTGGCGACGCAAACGCCTCGAAGAAAAACGTGCCGCCATCAAAGGTAAAGCTGCCAACCAGAACCGTTTTGTGGTCACTCGTCAGCGGATTGAAGCGGAGTTCAGAGAAGCCAATTTCAGGGTTGTCAATTACAGGGACTTTATGCCGGGTTATGCTATGTGGCGAATGTACACATTGCGAAAGGGACATAATAATGAAAAGCCTTTCAATAACCTCTGATACTCCTGGCACATCCCTATCATTTGATGATTGGTGGCAATTATTGGCACATGGCACACCTTTGTCGACCACTACACAACATTTAAACTTACCGCCAACAAGAGAGAGAAAATGGCTTTCTTTGAGCAACTGACCGAAGCAACCATCACCGAACGTCAACACCTGTTGAACGCGCCGATTATTCACAAGTCACTGACTGGTGATATTACCCTGGACGATTACGTAGCCTTCCTCGAGCAGGCATACCATCACGTCAAGCACACCACCCCTCTGCTAATGGCCGTAGGTTCACGGCTACCCGAAAATAAGGAATGGCTGCGAAATGCTGTGGCCGAATACATCGAAGAAGAGGTGGGCCATCAGGAATGGATTCTCAACGACATTGCTGCCTGTGGCTATGACAAAGAAGTTGTGCGCCATAGCACCCCCCACCCTGAAACTGAGCTGATGGTCGCCTACGCCTACGACACGGTCAACCGCGTCAATCCGATCGGCTTTTTCGGCATGGTGCAGGTACTGGAAGGCACCAGTGTGAGCATTGCCGAAAACGCCGCCGACAAGATTCGCGAGACCCTGCATTTGCCGACAAAAGCATTTTCCTACATGTATTCCCACGGTTCGCTGGACCAGGAACACATTAAGTTCTTTGAGAACTTGATGAATCGCATTGATTCTCCGGCAGAGCAGGCCCAGATCATTCATTCAGCAAAGATGTTCTACCGCCTCTACGGGGATATTTTCCGCTCTCTACACAGCGACCACGGCATCCCCGTGGCAGCCTGACGGAATTCTCTTAATGAATCTGAACAACAGCACCATTGTGTTGACCGGCGCGTCCGGCGGTATTGGCGCCGCCGTTGCCAACGTCCTCGCCCAACAGGGTGCCAAACTGCTACTGGTCGGGCGTCACGCCGACAGCTTGCATGCCCTAGCAGCACAATTACCAGGGGAACACCACCCAGTGGTAGCAGATATCGCCAGTGACAGTGGACGACAGGTGATTGTGGACCAGTGTACTCAGGCTGGCGGGATCGATCTGCTGGTGAATCTGGCGGGAACACTTGATTTTCGCCTGTTTGAACAACAACCGGAAACCGTGATTGAGCAAATCATCACCACCAACTTACTGTCTCCCATGCTGCTAACCCGTCACCTGATTCCGCTGCTAAAAACCCGACCGGAGGCGGCCATTGTGAATGTCGGCTCTACCTTTGGCAGCATTGGTCACCCGGGCTTTACCAGTTACTGTGCCAGTAAATTCGGCCTGCGCGGTTTCACGGAAGCACTGCGCCGAGAATTGGCGGACACATCGATCAAAGTCTTTTACCTGGCCCCCAGAGCCACTGCAACCAACCTGAATTCGGACGCGGTGACGGCTTTGAATAAGGCTCTCGGCAATAAGACCGACTCGCCGCAACAAGTCGCTGCCGCTCTGTTGCAGTTGGTGAGTTCCAATCGCCACCAACATTTTATGGGCTGGCCCGAAAAACTGTTTGTACGGATCAATGCCCTGTTTCCCGGCATCGTGCACAGCGCTCTGGTAAAAAAAATTCCGCTAATCAGAAAGTATGCCGAGCAATCGCTCGACGAGAAATGAACCTGTTTATTATGGAGAGCATCACGATGAATCGACGGTTATCCGCTGTACTGACGGCCGCAGCCACCCTGCTTGTCCTGTCTGCCAACAACCTCTGGGCAGACGTCAACGAAGATATCAGCACCCTGCAACACCGCTGGGCGGAGGTCAATTATCAGCTAGAGGGCAAGACCCAGATAACAGCCTTTGAAACGCTCACCGCTGATGCCGACAAGGTGGTCACCGCTTACCCCAATGAAGCGGGACCATTGATCTGGCGCGGTATTATCAAGTCCACCCATGCCGGTGCCAAAGGCGGTCTCGGTGCGCTGGGGCTGGCCAAGTCTTCCAAGGCAGATCTGGAAGCGGCCATGAAAATAGATCCAAAGGCCCTGGATGGCTCCGCCTATACCAGCCTC
>JBFICU010000156.1:0-4752 GCA_041581855.1 Porticoccus sp.
GCATTGCTGATGCTGACCGCACTGGCACCGGGGCTGAACTTGACCAACAACCGGTCGGGGGCTTGGGTTGGAATGGTATCGCCCGTTAACGCACCGGGTGGCGGCTGCACGGCCAGCACGGGAACTGCAGTGAAGAGCAAAAGGCTCATAAAAACTGTCATGAATCGCATCCGGAATCCCTCCCTACAAATTACCGGGAACATAGCGGCTGCGCGTTACAAAATCAGAACAGCCAGACAAATACGTCCGCCAAAACCAGAAGTTGGCCTTAGTAAGAAAAGGTTAGTACGTATGCCGGGCTTTGCTGACGAATGGCGACAAGCGAAGCTGATTCAAGACCGCCGGTGCTGCTGGTGACAAATTGCGAGATATGCCACCTTCACTTGTTCAGGAGACCTCTTTTCCCCTGCGACTCAGTACACAATAGGTTTGGCGAACCTTTCCTCGTATCAAGAAAAAACGGCGGCGTAAAATACGCCGCCGTTTATTTTATGACCTAGCAAGGCCGTTATGACTTACTGGCCGTTTTAAGCCCTCTTTCGCCAGGATCAAAAACGACCCAGGTTCATCACCTTGGTCCAGGCCGCGACGAAGTCGTTCACAAACTGGGCCTTGGCATCATCCGCCGCGTAGAACTCCGCTACCGCGCGCAGCTCTGAGCTGGAACCGAACACCAGGTCCACCGGAGAAGCAGTCCAGCGGTTTTTGCCGGAGCTGCGATCAACACCATCGTATACCCCTTCCTTGGCAGACTTCTGCCACTTGGTGGACATGTCCAGCAGGTTGACGAAGAAGTCATTGGTCAGGGCACCCGGCTTACTGGTGAGTACGCCTTGCGCGGAACCGTCAGTGTTGGCGTTCAGCGCACGCATACCTCCAACCAGGACAGTCATTTCCGGCACCGTCAGCTTGAGCTGACTGGCGCGGTCTACCAGCAAGGCTGCAGGTGAGGCAGAGCTGCCGCCGGCGTAGTAGTTGCGGAAACCGTCCGCCCTGTTTTCCAGCAGCGAGAAGGACTGCACATCGGTCTGCTCCTGCGAGGCATCAGCACGGCCCGGCTTGAACGGCACGGTGATGCTATGACCGCCATCGCTGGCTGCCTTCTCAATGGCCGCGGCGCCGCCCAGCACGATCAGGTCCGCCATGGATACCTTCTTGCCACCAGAGGCGCTGCCATTGAAGTCCTTCTGAATGCCTTCCAGCTTCATCAGCACCTTCGCCAGCTCCTTGGGTGAGTTGGCAGCCCAGTCCTTCTGTGGCGCCAGACGCAGACGGCCACCATCGGTACCACCGCGGTAGTCGGAGCCACGGAAGCTGGACGCCGCAGCCCAGGAGGTGCGCACCAGTTCCGGTACAGTCAGGCCCGAGGCCAGGATTTTGGCTTTGAGCACCTTGACGTCAGCGGCATCGATCATTGCGTAGTCAACTGCCGGGATCGGGTCTTGCCAGACCATCTGCTCCTTGGGCGCTTCGCTGCCGACATAGCGGGCGCTGGGTCCCATATCCCGGTGGGTCAACTTGAACCAGGCGCGGCCGAAGGCGTCATTGAACGCATCCGGGTCCTTGGCAAAACGCTCGGAGATCTTGCGGTAGGCAGGGTCCTCACGCAGAGCCAGGTCTGTGGTCAGCATGACGACAGGATTGCGCTTACCCTTGACGTGGGCGTCTGGGGCCAGTTCATGCAGGGCCTTGTCCTTGGGCACCCATTGCACGGCACCCGCCGGGCTCTTGGTCATCTCCCATTCGAAGTTCAACAGGTTCTGCAGGAACACAGCCGTCCACTGGGTCGGCGTGGGAGTCCAGGCACCTTCCAGACCACTGGTCACAGTGTCCTCGGCATTGCCCTTGCCACACTTGTTCTTCCAGCCGAAGCCTTGCTCTTCCACCGATGCAGTGGCCGGATCAACGCCGGTGCACTTGCCCGGGTCATGCGCGCCATGGGTCTTGCCCAATGTGTGGCCACCGGCGATCAGGGCGACGGTTTCCTCATCGTTCATGCCCATACGGCCGAAGGTGTCACGGATATCGATAGCGGCGGCAAGCGGATCACCGGTATGGCCGGTGGGGCCTTCCGGATTCACGTAAATGAGGCCCATCTGCACAGCCGCGAGGGGGTTTTCCAGGTCGCGCTTGCCACTGTAGCGCTTGCTGTCATCCAGCCACTTGGTTTCCGGCCCCCAGTACACCAGGTCGGCTTCCCAGTCGTCAGCACGACCACCGGCAAAGCCGAACGTCTTGAAGCCGGCCTTTTCCAGCGCCACGTTACCAGCCAGGACCATGAGATCGCCCCAGGAAACATCGCGACCATACTTTTTCTTCACCGGCCACAACAGGCGACGCGCCTTGTCCAGGTTCGCGTTGTCCGGCCAGCTGTTCAGCGGCTCAAAGCGTTGCTGACCGCCATCGGCACCGCCACGGCCGTCTGCGGCGCGATAGGTACCAGCACTATGCCAGGCCATGCGAATGAACAGACCGGCGTAGGTGCCCCAGTCCGCAGGCCACCAAGCCTGTGACGTAGTCATTTCCTTGGCGATGTCGGCCTTAAGGGCCCTCATATCCACGCTGGCAAAGGCCTTGGCGTAATCAAAATCGGCGCCCATAGGGTTGGAGCGTACGTCATGCTCACGTAGCGGGTTCAGATCCAGCCTGTCTGGCCACCAGAATTGATTGGACATGGGATCAGCATGCATGGACTCGGCATGCACAGATGTCGCTAGCGGCGACATGATGACGGCTAACGCCGCCCATAACGGTATGGTTTTTTTAAACATGGTCAATATCCCCCTCGATTCGGACAGAAGGTCCGGCCTTAAATATAGTTGGCATACAGGGAGGGCGATATTTTTAATCTACTATGGGATAGATTGAATTTTTTAATCGATAGCGTTAGGCACCCGAGATACTGGCTATGGTGAAAAGCAACACTGGCCACATCGAATCCTGCGCCTTGCGGCACATGGTAATGCATTTCACACCCAATAATACTTCACTCTAACCAGTGATTAATTGCCATATCAGACTCCGTTTAATTCCACATAAAAATGGATTTTTTTGAAGGATATTAATGAAAAACTATTGAAATAAATTCCTGTAGAAATGTATGGTTGCGTCGTAATTTATCACCGCTAAATAAGGGATCACCCTATTAGCACACAGTTATTGTTTTCTTGAAAAATAAATACAAAAACAGGAACAACCAACAATGAAAAAAATAGTTTTTGCTTTGATATCCTTTACTCTTCTAGTGGGAGCCGCTTCCGCAGAAGAAGCCTCTATTAGCAGCACATGCGAAAATTTTGGCCCACAAACCCCACGAGATATCGATCAGAAAATTGGTGAAAACCCGGCAAAGTTTTCCCTTGCTCGATCTGCATCGAATATGAACTTATGCAACATTCATTTTCACGAAGGCGCGGAACATAAGGCCAAGGATTTTTCCATTTACAAAGGTGAAGGTGATCATGGCTACGGCGGTGGATATCAGTGCGGCATGAGCAAAAAACTTTCCGAAGCGGAATTGAAACCTACCAATGAAGTAATTTGTCGTGGCGAACACGGCGAATTGAAACCGGGAGATACCATTGAAGTGCACTGGGTACATACATCCTGCGATGTCGAACCCGGTCCGACGCTGGGATCATGCCTCTCCAAGTCCTGTGGAAACCCCGAACTGCGCGTCGAAACCCAGGTGTTCACGTTGGTCAATGACCCGGATGCTCTCGACTTTAATGACTTGAAACTTGCCAGCGATCTGCCAAAAAATACTGGCGACCCGGTTGAATTTCTAGGCTCCACAACCGGCCCCAACTATACCGAAGCGGTATGCTCCCCCTATCAGGTCACCTGGAGCGTCCGCCCCAAATGCGCCAAATTGGACATCAACTCTGTTGGCAAATGGTGTAAGGGCAACATGTTTGAAGAAGACCACGCCCACGGTGTTCGCAAGCTGGTGACGAATCCGAAGTTGTTGTCAGAGATCGATTAATTTTCTCCTGAAATCGCTGCGCGTGGGGCATTGACTGCCCGGCGCGACGGCATTCAGGTGGGAATAGACGTTACGAGTCCCCTCTGCCATTCAATTCCCGATGCAGCATCTCCATTGCCTCCTGTATCAGCGCCGAATCCAGTGATGGCATAGAAATATCTACGCCCCTGGCCAATGCATCCGTCACAATTTTCAGGGCCTGAATGCGGGCGTACCATTTACGGTTACCCGAGATGACATGCCAGGGGGCAATCTCTGTAGAGGTTTTATCCAGCATCTGCTGCATGGCTTCCTGGTAATTCTCCCAATGGTGCCAATTGCGAATATCCTCAGCGGTCAACTTCCAGCGCTTGTGCGGATTTTGAATACGTTCCTCAAAACGTTTTAGCTGCTCATCCCGGCTAATCACAGGCAACAGTTTGATGATGCGGACACCGTCATCGAAGAGTAGTCGCTCGAATTCATTGATTTCCCGATAGGCGCGCCGCCATGCGGGCTCTGTGCAAAATCCTTCAATGCGCTCTACCAGTACTCTCCCATACCAGGAGCGATCAAATATGGCTATGGAGCCCGCTTCAGGCAACCGCTGCCAAAAGCGGTAGAGATAATGGTGCTGGCGCTCTTCTCCCGTGGGCGCACCGATGGGCCAGACATGTACACCGCGCACATCCAGCGACTGCACCATGCGGCGAATAATGCCGCCCTTGCCTGCGCAATCGATCCCTTCCATCACGATAATCGCGCGGCGCCCCTGCACATAGTAGGCC
>JBFICU010000157.1:0-4747 GCA_041581855.1 Porticoccus sp.
AGATTTTCGATATTATCCAGGGGGATCACCCAGAAGAAGAGGGTTACCAGGAGCTATCGGAAATCGAGTCCGAAGTGGAAGAGATAAGAGATCGTGTCCTCGAGGCGCATCGCCTTCTTTCCTTGCTCAATGATCGCAACCAGCGGGAATTTGTCGACCTGATCCGAGCATTGGAACAGAGCAGCTGATTAACGCTTATCAGGTTGTGTCTTTACCCAGCGCGCGGTGTTTTGTCCGGATAAAATCTTTGTGTGGCACATAAAGTAATTCAGCAATACGCCGAATAAGTGCTTCTTCATGCATGTCTAACACCCCATCAGCAAACGCGACACGCCACAGATTTTCGATAAGCTGTGCTTTTCCAGCGGCATCGAAGTGATCGTTGATTTGCCGTGTGAACTGATAAAGAGAGGTGGCATGATTGACTTCCTCTCGGGCTAGCGTGACCAGCTGGTCAATTTCTTCTTGGCTGAGTTGGAACTGCTTTTGCAACAGGCGTTGGATATCGTGCAACTCCTGCTCATCCATGTGCCGATCAATCACCATGACTTCGACCATGAGAGCAGCGGCGGCCAGACGTTTTTGATGCTCGCTGTCATCCTGTTGCAGCATGACTTGGGAGGAGAAAAACTCCCTGATTAGATCAATCAATTGCCCATCTCCCAGAGCATATTTTCCAGTTTGAGTTGATCTGCCACAAAATTGCGGATGCCCTCAGCCAGTTTGTCTGTCGCCATAGCATTGGCATTCATCCGATAACGGAATGTGGGTTCCAGACCAAGTTGATAATCGATGTCGTCACCCGTCTGATTTGGGTGCAGGTTGCGCGGTAGCTCGCTGTGGTCGGCACTTAATTCGGATAACAATTGGGGGCTGATCGTGAGGCGATCACAACCAGACAACGCCTCAATTTCGCCAGTATTGCGGAAGCTGGCGCCCATTACGATAGTGTTGTATTCACGCTGCTTGTAATAATTATAAATGGTGCGAACCGACATGACGCCCGGGTCTTCATGGGCAAGATAATCTTGTTGGCCGCTATTAGCTTTGTGCCAGTCGAGAATACGGCCTACAAAGGGTGAAATCAGAAAGGCCCCTGCATCGGCTGCTGCGGCCGCCTGGTCAAAACCGAACAATAGTGTGAGGTTGCATTGCACACCTTTTTTCTCGAGTTCCTCCGCCGCACGAATACCTTCCCAGGTTGACGCAATTTTCAGCAGAATGCGTTCGGGATTAATGCTTGCAGACTGGTATTTTTCTACCAATGCCATACCCCGCTGAACGGTGGCTGCGGTGTCAAAAGATAACCGGGCATCAATTTCGGTGGATACCCGTCCAGGCACCACATCAAGGATTTCTCGGCCTATTCTTACGGCCAATTCGTCCATGCAGTTGCCTAGCCAATCGCTGTTCTGGGACTTGGCTTTGGCGATGCTCTCCATGACCAGTGGCTGGTAGTGGGGCAGGGCCGCAGCTTTTAAAAGTAGCGAGGGATTGGTGGTGGCGTCGATGGGTTGAAACTGTCTGATGGCATCAATATCGCCAGTGTCGGCAACCACAACGGTCATGGTTCTTAATTGGTCCAGTTTGCTGGGCATATTTATACTCGAATTTCGTTGAGTGCATTTAGAGCTTGTTGTAACACTTCAGTTCCCGCATTTGGGGTGTGAGCATTTTCACTGATGTAACGGCGAAATTTTCGGGCTCCGGGCACGCCCTGGTACAACCCAAGTATATGGCGGGTCATATGGCCGAGCCTGATCCCTTTGGCCAGCTCACCTTCAGCGAAACGAGTGAATTGCGCCAAGACATCGTCGCGGCTGGGAGCTGGTGTTTGGCAATTGTAGAGCTGCTGGTCTACCTCGGCCAGAATGTACGGGTTGTGGTAGGCCTCCCGTCCCATCATGACGCCATCGATATGTTGCAGGTGTTCAAGGGTTTGCTCCAATGTCGTGACGCCGCCATTGAGGATGAGTTCCAGGTCAGGAAAATCCATTTTCAGGCGGTAGACGGACTGGTAATTCAGTGGCGGTATTTCCCGGTTCTGTTTTGGGCTCAGGCCATTTAGCCAAGCCTTGCGGGCATGGACGATAAACGTGTGGCATCCTGCATCAGCCACCGTACCGACAAAGTCACATAGAAAAGAATAGCTGTCTAGCTCGTCCACTCCGATACGATGTTTGATGGTCACGGGTATGTCCGTGACATCCTGCATGGCACGGAAACTGTCGGCTACGTGCTGGGCATTTTTCATCAACACGGCACCAAACATACCTGATTGAACCCGGTCACTGGGGCAGCCGCAATTGAGATTGATTTCATCATACTGATAGCGGGTTGCCAGTCGCGTTGCAGCTGCGAGTTCGGTGGGATCACTGCCACCCAACTGCAGGGCGATAGGATGCTCTTCCGGCGCAAATTGCAGGTGGCGATGAGCATCTCCATGGATGATTGCCGCGCTTGTCACCATCTCGGTGTAAAGCAAAGTTTTCCGGCTTAACAGGCGGTGAAAATATCGGCAGAATCGATCGGTATATTCCATCATGGGGGCGACGGAAAAACGGCGATCAATGTGTGTATTTTGTGTCACGGAATACTCTGGTATATAGGGTGCTGGGGAGCGTTTGTCTGGAAAAGCGTCAATTATATCGGCAAACGCACTCAAATGGTTGTGTGTTCTTGGGCGCTATCTCAGCAGCGTGGTAGGATTGCTCGCCTATGCAGCCCCGTTAACTTGCAGATTATGTAACTATGAATATGTCCGAGATCGCAATGGAAAGCCAGTCGTCGAGTACTCAGCTAGAGTCCCACAGTCTGATGGATTGCTTGTTATTAGTCGCAACATTGGAGGGCCGTCCCACTTCTGCGCCGGCAGTGTCATCCGGGTTGCCATTGGAAGATGGCAAGCTGACCCCCGTTATTTTTAATCGTGCAGCGAATAGGGCAGGCTTGGCTTCTATTCTGCTGACCCGGGAGTTGGAGCAGATACCCCAGGAAGTAATGCCTGCCATTCTGCTTTTAAAGGATGGAAATGCGATTGTATTAAATAGTCTCGACACCAAGTTGCAATTGGCCGAAGTGACCTCGCCAGAAAGTCAGGAAGTTGCGCAGATTGAGTTGAAGAGTTTGAAGGCCGAGTATAGTGGCAACGTGTTTTATTTGCGGCCCATGCAACAATTTGACTCTCGTACACCCAAAATTCACAGTGACAGTGGCGATCACTGGTTCTGGGGTGTCCTGCGTAGTTCCGGAAAAATTTACCGTGATGTGTTGCTGGCCTCATTCCTGATCAATCTCTTTGTGTTGGCGCAGCCTCTGTTTGTGATGAACGTCTACGACCGTGTCGTACCGAACAATGCTGTCGAAACATTGTGGGCGCTGGCCATTGGCGTGGTGATTATTTATGTGTTCGACCTAATCTTGAAAATTTTGCGTGCTTACCTGGTGGAACTGGCCGCCAAGCGCACGGATGTGGTGTTGTCGGCGCAATTATTTGAAAAAGTCCTTAATCTGAAAATGTCTGTGCGGCCTAATTCCGCAGGGGCTTTCGCATCACGGCTACACGATTTCGACATGTTGCGAAATTTCGTCACATCCTCCTCCATTCTGACGCTGATTGACCTGCCTTTTGTGATTCTTTTCTTGTTATTTATATTCTATTTAGGTGGCTGGCTGGTGGCAGTGCCGATCCTTATTTTTCCGCTCGCTATTTATCAGGGTTTGCGCGCACAAAAAAAACTGCGCCCTACCATTGAAAATGTGATGCGCGGCAGCGCCAAGAAAAACGCCACACTGATTGAGAGCCTGGTCGGAATTGAAACCATCAAAACGTTGGGTGCAGAGGGTCAGGTTCAACGCGTCTGGGAACAGTCGGTTGGCTATGTCTCCCAGTGGGGATTGCAGTCACGTCTTATTTCAAATTCCGCGCTGCAAACGGTGCAGTTTTTCCAGCAAATCGCGATGGTGGCGATTGTCGTCGTGGGTGTCTATCTGATTGCGGATCAGAACCTTACGCTGGGGGGATTGATTGCCTGCGTTATTCTTAATGGACGTGCGTTGGCTCCGCTGAGCCAAATCGCTAATTTGCTTGTCAGTTACGACCATGCCGAGGGTACCCTAAAGTCATTAAATGAAGTGATGGCATTGCCGGTGGAAAGAGAGCCGGACAAGCGTTATCTGCACCGCCCTGTGTTGGACGGCAATATCCGTCTCAAACAAGTCACTTTTTCTTATCCGGAGCAACCGCGCCCGGCATTGGAAAATATCGACATAACGATTAATGCCGGCGAGAAAATCGGTGTGATAGGTCGTATTGGTTCAGGTAAATCCACGCTGGCAAAATTAATTATTCGCCTTTACGACCCGGATTCAGGGGCAGTGTTGGTGGATGGTTTTGATGTGAAGCAACTTGATCCCGCTGACTTGCGCAGCAATGTTGGTTATGTCGCACAGGATGCAAAATTGTACTTTGGCACTATCCGCGAAAATATCACCTTTGGTTTGCAAGGCGTCAGTGATTTTGATGTGGTTGAAGCGGCGCGTCATGCCGGCATTCTTGAGCTAATTAATAGTCACCCGCTAGGATTTGAAATGCCCGTCTGTGAACGTGGTGAAAATCTGTCTGGCGGTCAACGCAGTGCCATCGCTATGGCCCGTACATTTTTACGACAGCCAAAAGTTCTGTTGATGGACGAGCCCACTTCGGCAATGGATCAGGGTACTGAAGAGCGCATGTGTCAGCAGGTTA
>JBFICU010000158.1:0-4740 GCA_041581855.1 Porticoccus sp.
CTGCGCCTAGCTTTTCGTCGTTTTCCAGCGCCTGTAGTTGCTCAGCGACAAATTCATCGGAGAGCTTGATGTTGATAAAACCTGGCCCGGCAATTTCGATATTGCTGGCCATCTCTGACAGATCCAAATGTTCGATGATGCGTCCAGCCAGCTCGCGGGGGTTGATTTTCAATTGCTTGGCTGCTGCCATGGCCCCGTTGGCCTGGAAATCGCCAAATTCCGGGCGGGTACTGGCGGTCACATGGGCGGGGCAGTCTTTTGGAGCTCCAGCCGCCGCCATGGCGGTGAGGACCCGTTGTTCTAGCAGGGTTTTGATACTCATAGGTGGGCAGGCGCGATCATTGACACAGAAAGCGGGATTGTAGTCTCCCAAACGCAAAAAGCCAGTGCTGTGCGGATATTGATGGAAGCGGGTGTGGCCAGTATAGTCGGTTAGCTCACCACCTCCATTTCTGATCCGGTCGGGGTCCTCGCCCAACACACAGGTGATTTATGACCAATCCATTACTGCAGCAGGGTCTGGATTTGATGATTTACGGTATGGGTACCGTATTTCTATTCCTGACACTGTTGGTGGCTATCACCGCTCTGATGTCGGCATTGATTTCTCGCTTCCTGCCGACAGCGGCAGTGTTGCCGTCCGATCAACAGGAAAAATTAACAGGACAGGTCGACGAGCATCTGCTGGCCATTCTGCAGAACGCAATTGATCAACACCGCCGGCGGCACTGAAACTGGTTGCTAACGTTTGGACTAATACAACAGAGGGATGACGTCACCCATGTCTGAGCAAACTAAACCGTTGGGTATCACAGAAGTTGTTTTACGCGATGCTCACCAGTCGCTGTTTGCCACTCGTCTGCGCCTAGACGATATGCTGCCGATTGCCGCCAAATTAGACGAAGTAGGGTACTGGTCACTGGAAACCTGGGGTGGCGCTACTTTTGATGCATGCATTCGCTATCTTGGCGAGGACCCTTGGGATCGCCTTAGGGAGCTGAAGAAGGCAATGCCGAACACGCCACAGCAGATGTTGTTTCGCGGTCAAAATATCCTCGGTTATCGTCACTATGCCGATGACGTTGTGGAGAAATTCGTGGAACGTGCCGCCATCAATGGCATCGATGTTTTCCGCGTCTTCGACGCCATGAACGATCTCCGCAATATGGAAACAGCTCTGCGCGCGGTTAAAAAGCAGGGCCGCCATGCTCAGGGTGCCATTTCCTATACGGTCAGTCCGGTCCACACCATTGACCGTTGGGTGGATATGGGCCGAGCTATTGAGGATATTGGTGCAGACTCCATCTGCATCAAGGACATGGCTGGGCTGCTAAAGCCCTACGTGGGATTGAAGTTAGTGACCCGACTGAAGGAGGCCTGCGATATTCCCATTCACCTGCATTGCCATGCGACAACCGGCATGTCTACGGCCACTATTGTCAAATGTGTGGAAGCGGGTGTGGACAATGTCGACACTGCCATTTCTTCCATGTCGATGACCTACGGTCACTCCCCAACGGAATCCATTGTTGAAATTTTCAACGGCACACGCCGCCAGACCGGATTAGATATTCGCAAGTTGGAGGAAATCGCTGCTTACTTTCGAGTTGTGCGTAAAAAGTACGCGTTCTATGAGGGTTCTCTGCGAGGAGTGGATTCACGGATTCTGCTCGCGCAGGTGCCTGGGGGCATGCTGACCAATATGGAGAGCCAATTGAGGGAGCAAAATGCCGAAGATCTTTTTGACGCCGTTCTTCAGGAAATCCCCAAAGTGCGGAAAGACCTCGGTTATATCCCCCTTGTGACACCAACCTCTCAAATTGTTGGCAGCCAGGCGGTGATTAATGTGCTGAGCGGCGAACGCTACAAAACTATCTCCAAGGAGACCTGTGGCGTGCTGCGGGGAGAGTATGGCGCGACGCCGGCCCCTGTGGATGCGCGGCTCCAGCAGCAAGTACTGGACGGTGCCGAACCCATTACCTGCCGGCCGGCAGATCTGTTGACGGCGGAATTGGGGCATCTCACCGATGAGCTGATTTCCCTGGCAAAAGAGGAGAACACCCCTCTGGCAGATGATGAAGCATTGGTTGAGGATGTGCTGATCTATGCACTGTTTCCCCAGGCAGGCTTAAGGTTTCTGCAAAACCGTGGCAACTCCTCAGCATTTGAGTCACTACAGGCGATAAATACAGCCCCTGTATCAACCACTCCAAGTGGAGAAGAAATCTACACCGTGACCTTGGAGGGTAAGCGTTACACCGTCACGGTGGCCAGTGGTGGTGATATAACCGGAATTGTCCCCGTGAAGGTGCCATCAATAGATGTGAACGAAAGCCGGAAGGAAACTGTTAAGGCGCCCCTGGCAGGTACGATTATCCGTCTTTTGGTTCAACCCGGGCAGCAGGTGGCCAGTGGTGAGCCGTTACTGATTCTGGAGGCTATGAAGATGGAAACGGCTGTCAGTGCTGCCAGGGCAGGAAACATTGCAGATATTTTTGTTAAAGCGGGCGACAGCGTCGCAGTTGGTGAAAATCTACTGACGATTATCTGAGGGACTATCTGAGGACCTATGCGCATGTTGCGCAGCGTCAATAGCTCAAGTAGTCGGCAGGAGAGGGCAGCATGGAAAAGTTGATTGGTTTGTGGCTCGATTCCGGCCTCAGTCAAATGACGTCTGGTCAGGCGATCATGATGGCAGTGGGTTTGGTGTTGCTCTACCTGGCCATCCGTCGTGGCTTCGAGCCGTTACTGTTGGTGCCGATTGGTTTTGGCACCGTGTTGGTCAATATTCCCGGAGCGGGTTTTGACGCAGCCCCCATCTATGATGCGCTAGGTCATCTCCAGCAACCCGGTGGTCTGATGTATTACATCTATGATGTGGGTATCGCCACGGGTATTTTCCCACTGTTGATTTTCATGGGCGTTGGGGCCATGACAGATTTTGGTCCCATGCTGGCCAATCCAAAAACTCTTTTTCTGGGTGCGGCGGCGCAATTCGGGATTTTTGCTACGGTATTGGGGGCCATTGGCCTCAGCCATTTCGGTTTTCTCGATTTCAGTATTCGTGATGCCGCGTCCATCGGCATTATTGGTGGTGCTGATGGTCCCACCGCCATTTACGTCACCAGCCTGTTATCCCCTGATCTGCTTGGCGCGATTGCCGTAGCCGCATACTCATATATGGCATTGGTGCCGATTATCCAGCCACCGATTATGAAGCTGCTGACCACCGAGAAAGAGCGGATGATCCGCATGGAGCAACTGCGCCCGGTGTCGAAAACGGAAAAAATCATTTTTCCTCTTACCTTGTTGATATTGGTGGCACTACTGTTGCCCAGTGCTGCCCCACTGCTTGGTATGTTCTGTCTCGGTAACCTGATGCGTGAATGTGGCGTGGTGGTCCGACTCAGTGATACCACGCAGAATGCCCTGATTAACACGGTGACGATTTTCCTCGGGCTGGGCGTAGGCTCAAAAATGAGTGCAGAGAAATTCCTCAACGCTGAAACCCTGGGTATTTTGCTGCTGGGCGTCATTGCTTTTGCGATTGGCACGGCGGCTGGTGTGCTGATGGCAAAATTGATGAATGTACTCAGTAAGCACCCGATCAATCCTTTAATTGGGTCAGCGGGTGTCTCTGCAGTACCGATGGCGGCTCGAGTGTCCAACAAGATGGGACTTGCGTCCGACCCTCACAATTACTTGTTGATGCATGCCATGGGGCCAAATGTGGCTGGTGTTATCGGTTCTGCAGTGGCCGCGGGTGTTATGATCAGCCTCGTCGGAGGTTAGCTCTTGTATGGAGGTATTAGTGAGCGTACAGCAGACCATTGAAAATAAGTTGCAGGAGGCCTTGTCACCTTCATATCTTGAAGTGATCAATGAGAGCCATATGCATTCAGTGCCGCCCAATTCAGAAACGCACTTTAAGCTGGTGATTGTTGCCGACATTTTTCAGGGGAAGCGCCCAGTACAGCGTCACCAGCTGGTTTACAGTTTGTTGGCTGAAGAGCGCGAGAATGGTGTACATGCTCTGGCCATGCATACCTATGCTCCGGAAGAGTGGAGGGCTGATCGTTCTGCCCCGGCTTCTCCCAAATGTATGGGCGGTAGCAAGTAGGGCTGCTAATTCTTTTTTCATACTGGAGAATTTCTCGGACATACTCCGGTATTTCACAATAACCCAAAATTGAGATAACGAGGCGAACAATGAAATTTGCAAAAGTCGTGATAGCAACAGCTGCGTTGGCATTTACACCGCTACTTCTGGCCGGCGAAACCCCAGCACCGGAAGGCGCCAAAGCCTATATTATTTATCCCGTCGATGGTGCCACGGTGGATAGTCCCGTGACGGTTCAGTTCGGGCTCAGTGGCATCGGTGTGGCTCCTGCTGGCACGGAGAAAGAAAAAACCGGTCACCATCACCTGCTGATTGATGTCAAGGAACTGCCCGATATGAACAGCCCCATTCCGGCGGATGAACATCACCGTCATTTCGGCGGTGGTCAGACGGAAGTGACAGTTGAGTTGGCACCTGGTCAGCATACCCTGCAACTGCTGTTGGGCGATCATCATCATGTCCCCCACAACCCGCCAGTACTCTCTGAACCTGTGACCATTACTGTCAATTGATCTAACGCAATTAAGCAGTGCTAATTACTTAATCCAGATCAAGTTCGGGTAATACCTAAACTGGTTTACTACTCCCGTGTTTAGGTACTACCCCTTTGGAGAAAGTAA
>JBFICU010000159.1:0-4716 GCA_041581855.1 Porticoccus sp.
ACCGCCATCGGCCTGCTCATGTCTCTGCGCAAGCGATTGTCCTGGGCCTGGATGGGCAAATTCTCTGCCTGGCGGCTGGTGCACATTTTGCTCGGAGTTTTCTGTTGCATCACGCTGGTTTTGCACAGCGGCTTTCATCTGGGGGCTAATCTCAACCAATTGCTGATGATCAATTTTTTGGCTGTGGTAATGCTTGGCGCTTTCACCAGTAGTGTTCTCGGGGTTGGCCACAAGCTATCCGGCAGCACCGCTTCGGGCTCTCGAAAATACCTGCAATGGCTGCACATTATTGTGTCCTGGCCACTGCCCATCCTGCTGACATTCCACATTCTCTCGGTGTACTACTTCTGATGGCGGCTCGGGCGAAATGAAAAGGTGGCTATGGTTGAGCTGGCTCATCGTATCGCTGGGACTCGCCGGCTACTACGGCTATACCTTTTTTCAGGCAAAGAACAAGCAAAGCCTGTTAATCGGTGATGCCAGTTATGGGCACTACCAGATTGAACTGGCCTGCACCGCCTGCCACACCGATGCCTTTGGCGGCCAGGAATCCCTCCAGAAAGCCTGTGTGGGCTGTCACGCCGAAGAACTGGAAGCCGCTCACGACTCGCACCCGAAAAAGAAATTTACCGACCCGCGCAACGCCAACCTCTTGGCAGTACTGGATGCACGCTACTGCGTCAGCTGCCACACCGAACATCAACAGGAACAGACCCACCCGATGGGCCTGACCCTTCCCAAAGATTACTGTTTCCACTGCCACCAGGACATCGGCGAGGATCGGGAGAGCCACAAGGACCTGGCCTTTGACAGCTGCGCCAGCGCCGGCTGTCATAACTACCACGACAATCGCGCCCTGTATGAGGATTTTCTGGTGGAAAACCACCGAGGTGCCTGGGTCGATGAGTTAGCTCGCATTACCGCGCCCAATGCTGCGGCCCGGTTGGCTCCGGCACGTATTCCCAAGGTACAACCGGAATATCCCCAGCAAGTAGCCCAACACCCGGATATCCACGGGGAGTGGTCCGCCAGCAGCCACGGCGAGGCCGGGGTCACCTGCGGCGGCTGTCACAGTGACGCCACAACGCAAGCATGGGTCGAGAAACCCGGTATCAAACAGTGTCAGACTTGCCACACAAATGAAGCGGAAAGCTACCAGGCGGGAAAACACGGTATGCGTCTGGCGCAATCCCTGCCCGCTATCAGCCCGGCGGAATCCCACCTGCCGTTCAAAGAACAGTCCCTGTCTCTTCACCAAGGCTGCAACAGTTGTCATAGCGCGCACAAAACGGACACCCAATTTGCCGCCGCCCAGGCGTGTCTCGGCTGTCATAACGACTCACATTCCCTGGCCTTTGAAGCTTCGCCCCACGGCAAACTGCTGAATGCGGCGATTGCCGGAACACTTCCCGCAGAACAGGCCGTCACCTGTGCCACCTGCCATATGCCGCGGGAAGAAAAAAATCTGATGGGCCAGAAAGTCGTGCAGGTGAACCACAACCAGAATGACAACCTGCGTCCCAATGAAAAGATGATCCGACCGGTGTGCATGCAGTGCCACAACCTGGGCTTTGCCATCGATGCACTGGCCGATCCGGCATTGATTGAAAACAATTTCAACGGCAAGCCTTCACAGCACATCCCCTCCATTGACTGGGCACTGCGCCGGGAGGCCGAGTGATGCCACTGAAACAACAGTTCCCTACCACCCCCTTAATCTCTCATCCAACCCTGAGGACTACACCATGAAGAAAGTAGCATTGATCGCAACACTGATTACCACGGTGATCACCCTAACCGCCTGTAAGGAAGAACCAGAAACCAAGGCTGGCATTGACCCGAAAGTCTACACAGACTCTCTGTTTGCGGTCATGAAGGCGGACCGCTCCAACTACACTAAATTGATTATTCAACGCCTGGGCCCCAATGGTGCCGGTGCGATCAAGCCTGATGAGCACTGGGAAGACATTGAAAATGGTGCACTGCTGCCAGCCCAGATGTTTCGTGCTGGAGCTGAAGCGGTGGCGACCATGACGGATGATTTCACCTATTCACTGCAATCCATATGGCCCATCAATAAGCAGAACGCACCGAAAACCCCGGTTGAGGAAGCGGGTTTGAAGTACATTGCCGAGAATCCTGGCGAGAATTACTACGGCGAAGAAACGCTCGGTGACGTCACCTATTACACGGCGGTTTATCCCGATGTTGCCGTTTCTCCAGCCTGTACCAGCTGTCACAACGACCACAAGGATTCGCCCAAAACAGACTTCAAGATTGGCGAAGTCATGGGTGGCGTTGTCATTCGCGTACCCCTGTAAATAATCGGTGAGAAAATGAGTTTCCAAGCCTGGGTGACGCTATGTTGAAACCTCTGCTGCTTGTGGTCACCCTCTGTCTGGGATTGCAGGCCTGCTCGGAGAAACTGGAAGGTGCGCCCGCAAGCGCCACTGCGCCAGTTGTCGAGGAGCAGCCCCAGCATCCCGGGGCAGTGCTGGTGAAAGCAAATTGCTTCGCCTGTCACAAACCAGGGCTCAACGGTGCCCCCATCATCGGCAATGCCAAAATGTGGGGGCCAAGGGTCACTCAAGGTGAGGAAACACTGGTGCAGCACGCCATCAATGGATTCGGGCTAATGCCCCCCAGAGGGGGCTCTGCACTCAGTGATGAGCAAATGGCGCTGGCAGTGAATTACATGCTGTCTCAATTGCCTGCGAGCCAATAGTCATCTCGGAAAGCGCTACTGATCTGCGTCCTGCACGGCCTGCCACAGGCTATCCATAGCCTGTAGCAGTTCGTGCAGAATGTTTGCATGGTCATGCGGATAAGCGGCGCCATAGAGGCGCACCAGATCCATGGCCGGGTGTCCCCAGCCAGCGTATTCCCAATCCAGTATGACCAAACCCCGATCGGTCTCAATGATATTTTCCGCCACCAGATCATGGTGGCAGATCACTGGCTGCCAATCAGCCTCGTCCACCCGTCTTGCCAACGTTTCAAGATACTGTGAATCAATGCTGGCATCTTCCAGTTGCGCCAAATATCCCCGACAGTGACGTAAATAACTAAAGCGTTCTGACTCCAGGGAGGCAGGCAACTGCTGGAAACGCCTGATGAGTTGCGCCACCCGCTCTCGGTTGCTGTCCCGTTGCAGCGCATTAGCGGGCCATTGTCGCCCTTCTACAAAACCGGTAACCAGCACATCTGCCGTTGTATACCAGAGCGGTGGGACAAAACCCGTTCCCTGGAGTTGCCGCAGCAATGTCAGTTCCCGCTGACGGTCGATACCGAGTGCAGCGCTGTTCACCGCATTGATCCGCACCACCCCGAGACGGGCACCACTTTCCACCAGGAAGGACCGGTTGGTTCTACCCTCTGGTAATGGCCGCACCAGCCTCGGCTGACATGGCAGTGACGGATGCCAATGCTGCCACTCAGACAAGGTCTGCTGTAACGTACTCTCGATGCTGTGCAAGGTAATGTTTTCTCCAGGTGACGAATCCAATCACCACCAGCACCACATAGATGGCAAACAGTCCTGCGGTGAAATACAGTCCGCGATCCAGGTAGAGATAGATGGACACACTGTCTATCACAATCCAGTACAACCAATTCTCCAGAACCTTCCGCGCCACCATATAGGTGGTCAGCACGCTGCCCCAGGTAGTAAAGGAATCCAGGTAAGGCAGCTGTGCATCAGTATTTATCTCCAGCAGGTAACCGGAAATCAGCGATACCAGCAGTACCCCCAGAAACGCATAGAGATGATAATCAAACGGCCAGCGACTGACCTCCAGCCCATGGTGTCCTTTACCGCCCAGCCGCCACTGGTACCAGCCGTAAACCGCCATCACCAGGTAATAGACATTGAGTAGCGATTCCATGTACAACTTCACGCCGCCAAAAATCCAGATGTAGATGGCGGTACCGAAAAATGCACAGTACCAGCACAGGCTGTTTTCCTTCATGGCCAGCAACAGATAAGCCAGCGATAACAGCACCGCCAGCATTTCCAGATTGAGCCAGGCCAGCATCTTAAAGTGCCTCGTAGCCGGGAATCACCTTCAGCACATACACCGCCATGCCAAACTCTTCACGGCAAGCGGCGATGGTTTCCTGCACCGCCTGCATGGCCCAATCATATTCACCCTGTACCACGGTGCAGGTGGGAAAGGTTTTAATGGTCAAATCCTGATAGCGATTAATCTTTTCGATAAATCCGTCGATAGGGGGAATAAAGTCTTTCCGATTCGGGTACATGCTGACATCAATGGTTACAAGCATCGCTGGCTCCTCCCTAAAAACGGTATGTTGCGGTAGCGCCGACGATACGCGGCTCTCCGTACTGGTAGTAGGGCTCTGTTTCATAGAACTTGCGCGGGTCGTTGCCAAAGCTGCCAAAGCCCCTAACGATCACGTCCCGATCCGCCAGGTTGCGCCCCCACAGGGAGAACGACCACTGCTCCACATCATAGTCGAGACGGGCATTGACCAGCTCATAACGATTCGACCTGGCGTTGTGTCGCGGCGACAGGTAGAAAGACTCCTTGCCCTCCACTTCCAGCCCAGCTGTCAGACGACTCGTCAACGCCACATCCATGCCCACGGCAAACTGATAGGACGGCGCATGGGCCTGTTCGTGGCCACTGAGATCAACCGCCACATCATTAGCGGGATCAGCATCGACGTGAGAGAAACTTTTAAAGTTTTTAAAGG
>JBFICU010000160.1:0-4670 GCA_041581855.1 Porticoccus sp.
AACGCCACACTGATTGAGAGCCTGGTCGGAATTGAAACCATCAAAACGTTGGGTGCAGAGGGTCAGGTTCAACGCGTCTGGGAACAGTCGGTTGGCTATGTCTCCCAGTGGGGATTGCAATCACGTCTTATTTCAAATTCCGCACTGCAAACGGTGCAGTTTTTCCAGCAAATCGCGATGGTGGCGATTGTCGTTGTGGGGGTCTACCTGATTGCGGACCAGAACCTTACGCTGGGCGGATTGATTGCCTGCGTCATCCTTAACGGACGTGCATTGGCTCCGCTGAGTCAAATCGCCAATTTACTTGTCAGTTACGATCACGCTGAGGGCACCCTAAAGTCACTAAATGAGGTGATGGCATTGCCGGTGGAAAGAGAGCCAGACAAGCGTTATCTGCACCGCCCTGTTTTGGACGGCAATATCCGTCTCAAACAAGTTACTTTTTCTTATCCGGAGCAGCCGCGCCCGGCATTGGAAAATATCGATATTACGATAAATGCCGGTGAGAAAATCGGTGTGATAGGTCGTATTGGTTCAGGTAAATCCACGCTGGCAAAATTAATTATTCGCCTTTACGACCCGGATTCAGGGGCAGTGTTGGTGGATGGTTTTGATGTAAAGCAACTTGATCCCGCTGACTTGCGCAGCAATGTTGGTTATGTCGCACAGGATGCAAAATTGTACTTTGGCACTATCCGCGAAAATATCACCTTTGGTTTGCAAGGCGTCAGTGATTTTGATGTGGTCGAAGCGGCGCGTCATGCTGGCATTCTTGAGCTAATTAATAGTCACCCGCTAGGATTTGAAATGCCCGTCGGTGAACGTGGTGAAAATCTGTCTGGCGGTCAACGCAGCGCCATCGCCATGGCCCGCACATTCTTGCGTCAGCCAAGAGTTCTGTTGATGGACGAGCCCACTTCGGCAATGGATCAGGGTACTGAAGAGCGCATGTGTCAGCAGGTTA
This sequence comes from Porticoccus sp., assembly GCA_041581855.1. Taxonomy (GTDB): domain Bacteria; phylum Pseudomonadota; class Gammaproteobacteria; order Pseudomonadales; family Porticoccaceae; genus Porticoccus. The sequence continues at coordinate 965 of JBFICU010000160.1, forward strand.
AAACGCAGTTTGCAGACAGCACAATGTTATTAATAACCCACAAGATGAGTATGCTTTCGTTGGTGGATCGTTTGATCGTGGTGGATCGTGCCACCATTGTTGCTGATGGCCCCAAAGAGCAGGTGCTGGCGGCGCTGAAGGAAGGCAAGATTCGAGGCAAGGGCTAATGGCAAACGATAAACTGGAAAAATTGGGGCGCCAGTTTCAACAGACACCGGCTGTTGACCTGAAATACATGTCGTACTCATCGGAGGCTGTATTAAAACAGTCACCTCTGGTGGCACAACTGTTGTTGTGGGTCGTTGCGGCTTTAATCGTGGTCATGATTGTGTGGGCAAGCCTAGCCAATATTGACGAATTTACCAGGGGTGAAGGAAAAATAGTTCCGTCCAGCGATATCCAGGTCGTGCAGAATCTCGAAGGTGGCATTCTCGCATTAATACTGGTCGCAGAAGGGGATGTGGTGGATCGTGGGCAACCGCTATTGCAGATTGACGACACTATTTTCGCCTCAACCTATAAAGAGCGCGCATTGCAGGCACAGCAGCTGACAGTAAAAGCTGCCCGTTTGCGTGCTGAAGCAAATAGCACCAGTTTTGATGACGAGTTGGCCAAGCTGGGTGGTGATTTTGACAAGTCGTTGATCGCCAGCGAGCGAGCACTTTATGAGTCGAGACTGCAAGAACATCAGTCACAGCAGGAAATTCTCAATCAGAAAGCAGCCCAAAAATACCAGGAGCTTTCATCCATCAAGGTGAATCGTAAGAGCCTGTCTGATAGCTATGATCTTTTGCGTCGAGAACTGAGTTTCACTAGACCCTTGGTGGCTGAAGGGGCGGTATCCCGTGTTGAGTTATTGCGTTTGGAACGCCAGACAAATGATTTGAAAGGGGAGTTGGATCGCGCCGCTATCGCCATTCCACAATTGGAGTCGGCCTACAGCGAAGCCAAGAATAATGTCACCAGCCATGCCCAGACATTTGCCAGTGAATCCCGTGGCGAATTGAGTGATGTCATGTCGGAATTGGGCCGCATCCAGCAAAGTAATGAAGCGCTGGAAGATCGTGTTAAACGCACTGTTGTGCGGTCACCCATGAAGGGCACCGTTAAACAGCTCAAAGTAAAAACGATTGGTGGCGTCATTCAGCCGGGTATGGATTTGGTAGAAATTGTGCCTTTTGATGATTCGTTGCTGGTAGATGCCAGGGTATTGCCGAGGGATATTGCGTTTATTCACCCGACCCAGCATGCCATGGTCAAATTTACCGCCTATGATTTTTCCATTCACGGTGGGCTGCCAGCCAAGGTGGTGCAGATCAGCCCGGATACAATTGTGGATGAAGAGGGTGTCAGTTATTACCAAATCAGGCTGCAAACTGAAAGCAGTCATTTGGGGAAAGCGGAAGAACCTTTGCCCATTATCCCCGGTATGACAGTGCAGGTAGACATTCTGACGGGTAAGAAAACCATCCTGGATTACCTGTTAAAACCTATTCTCAAGACGAAACAGCTGGCATTTCGTGAGCGATAAGACACTCAAAGCGTGATCCTATAGAATGAAAAATGTAGACTGCGTCACACTTTTTTAAGTAAAAGATATAAACGGTAATAAGTCGCCTCTGAGCGGTAACTGTTTCATAAGGGTTTTGTGATACAAATCCACTTATAGAAATGGTTTAAGTTTTTGGGCAAGTAGAGATGAATACTATTTTTTATGGTGGCCATCTCATGAGTGCTCCCTAAATTTCAAAGCCATTTGTAAGAAATTTGCTGGGGCTTGAGTAAAACTGAGTCGTGTTAAAGGAAAATTAACTATGTTTAAGCGCCATTTATTCACTCTCTTGCTGGCTGGAGCCGCAGGAGTTTCTCTACAGGTTCAAGCTGAAGCTCTGGATTTACGTGACGCTATTGCACAGACCATACAAACCAACCCTGAAGTACTGACCGAACTGCGTGAAGTGGATGCACGAGACCGTCAGGTACGCGAGGCACTGGGTGGTTACTACCCCACTGTAGATTTGCTGGCTGGTTTTGGTTTTCAGGAACGCGACCCCACATCCCGTCAATTTGCTGACCCCAACCGTACCCGTAACGAGTTGGAACGCCACGAAGCCCAATTGAATATTAGTCAGTTGGTATTTGATGGTTTCAGCACCCCGAACGAGCACAAAAACCAGATTGCTCGCCATGAGAGCGCCGGTTTCCGTGCCAAGTCTGTAGGCGAAGACATTGCCCTGCAGGTTGTTAGAGCGTACTTGGAAGTCATGAAGCAACAGGAAATCCTGGATTTGGCCAAGCAGACGCTGGGCACACACCAGGAAATCTACGACAAAATGAAAAAGCGTTTTGATTCTGGCGTTGGTAGCCGTGCAGATTTCGATCAGATCTCTGGTCGTTTGGCATTGGCCAAAACCAATGTGATCAGCCAGACAGCGAACCTGCTGGACGCGAAAACAAATTTTCAGCGTGTTGTAGGTAGTTACCCGAGCGATGGGGATCTGACCTATCCCGGCACTTACCGCAAATACCTGCCTGCTTCTGTCGAAGAGGCAGTGGGAAAAGCGGTGGAAAATCACCCGTTAATGAAAACGGCTTCAGCTGATGTCGATGCAGTGACATATCAGTACGAGCAAACCAAAAGTCCTTTCTATCCTCACTTTAATGTGGAGTTAGAGCGTGATCTCAACGACAACATCGACGGTGTTGAAGGGCAAGTTGATGACCTGAAAGTCATGCTGCGCATGCGTTATAACCTGTTCCGCGGTGGTTCAGACGAAGCGCGCAAGCAGCAGTTCGCTTACCTGGTTGAGAAAGCCAGAGAAATTCGCAACAACACCCACCGTCAGGTAGAGCAAGAAACTCGTTTGTCATGGGTGGCTTATGAAGCAATACGCGATCAAATGCCATCACTGGAAGATCACGTCAAAAATTCTGCAGCTACCAAAGATGCCTACATCAAACAGTTTGATCTTGGCCGCAGAACATTGCTGGATCTGCTCAACACAGAAAATGAAATGATTTCTGCCGAACAGTCACTGGCGGCTGCCAAGCAGGATCTGCTGTACAACGAATATCGGTTATTCCATTCCATGGGTGAACTTCTCTATACCGTGGGTGTGGATCTCTAAAAAACACGGATCACCGGATTGGTGTAACGTTTTGTAAAAGCCGGGTAAAGCCGGGAGGGTATGCAAATGAACGAGCAAATTAAACAAGGAAGCACAATCGAGTCCAGTGAAGGGCAGCAAATCATGGGGTTTGTTGCTTCAACTGCTGGCGCGACTGTTGTCGTTATATCTGCTGACGGTACTCTTCGCGAGCTGAAGCCCGGTGACGCCATCCATGAGGGTGATGTTCTGCAGGTAACAGATGGCAGTCATGTCACTATCGCCTTTGCTGACGGTTCAACACGCCAATTGGATAGCGGTAGTAGTGTTGTAATCAGCCAGGACAGCTTTGATCAGCTCGCCATTGTCGACGGCGGTGATGAGCAAAACCCTGAGTTTGAAGCATTACTGGCGGCATTAAATTCCGGTCAAGATATTACTGAAGGGCAGGAAGCCACTGCTGCCGGTGAAGCCGGTGGTGCTACCGGTGGTGGCGATGAGATCGGTCAAGGTCTCAGCTTTAATCTGCTGGGTGGAGAAGTAACACCTACCGCGGGTATTGACCCCGGTTATGTGCCGCCACCGCTGCCTGATCCGAC
>JBFICU010000161.1:0-4652 GCA_041581855.1 Porticoccus sp.
CAGTCATATTGCCTCGGAGTGCGGATGCCCATAAAAAAAATAGCCACCCTGATAGTTATAGTCCTGGTTGTCGGGGCCTACCTCCTTTTCGAGGGCGAGCAATATCTTCACCCCGGTTTTTACCAGTCCCTATATGAAGAACAGCCCATACTTACCGCAGCGGTGTATTTTCTGGTCTACGTCGTAGCGACCGGCTTTTCTCTACCGGGCGCAGCACTGCTGACGGTCATCGCGGGCATGATTTTCGGCCTGTGGACCGGGGTCGTTTTGGTTTCCTTTGCCAGTTCGCTGGGCGCCACAGTGGCATTTATGGTTTCCCGACTGTTGTTGAGGGATTGGGTTCAGGCGCGATTCAGTCGCTATCTGGTTACGGTCAATCGGGGAATTGAGCGGGATGGCGCGTTTTATCTGTTTTCGATGCGCCTGATCCCTGCAATCCCGTTTTGGGTGATCAATCTGGTAATGGGGTTGATGCCAATATCGGCTTTCCGGTTCTATTGGGTGAGTCAGCTGGGGATGCTGGCGGGCACCATGGTTTATGTGAATGCCGGTGCCGAAATCGGTTCATTGGAGGACTTTTCTGCCGCTGCACTCCTGACGCCGGGCCTACTGATCTCGTTTCTGTTGTTGGCCATTTTCCCCTATTTGGCGCGAGGGGCGCTGGAAGCCATTAAGCGCCGCCGGGTTTATCGTGAGTACCACCGCCCGCCATCGTTTGACCGCAATCTGGTCGTGATTGGAGCGGGTAGTGCAGGGTTGGTAAGCGCTTACATTGCTTCTGCTGTAAAGTCTAAAGTAACCCTGATAGAGAAGCACCGTATGGGGGGTGACTGCCTGAACACCGGCTGTGTACCCAGTAAGTCGCTGATTCGTGCTGCAAGGGCTGTGAAAGAGATTAACCGTGCCGCTGAGTTAGGCATCGATGTGCAGCCCCCCAGGGTGGATTTCGCCAGAGTTATGGGGCGGGTCAGGTCGGTGGTCCGGGAGGTCGAGCCCCATGATTCAGTGGCGCGCTACTCAGCATTGGGTGTGGATTGTGTGCAGGGCGAAGCTGTCATCACGTCTCCCTGGGAAGTCGCCGTTAACGGTTCCGTCATTACTACTCGAAATATCATCATCGCAACCGGTGCGAGTCCGATTGTGCCGCCAATTCCTGGGCTGGAACAATTGGACTACCTGACCTCTGAGAACGTCTGGGAACTGGAGGTGCTCCCCAAACGTTTGTTGGTGATGGGGGGTGGTCCGATTGGCTGCGAGTTGGCACAGGCATTTCAGCGTCTGGGGTCACAGGTGACGCTGGTGGGGCCACGCTTGCTGCCGAAGGAAGATGAGGATGTCTCCAGAGCCGTGCAGGAGGGTTTGAAAGAAGATGGCGTTGAGTTGTTGCTCGGGTATCGGGTAAAAGCAATTGAGACGCAAGGAGCAGCTTATGTTGCCCTGGTGGCATCAGACAATGAATCACGAGAAGTGGCTTTTGATCGGATATTGATTGCCTTGGGACGAAAGGCTCGCACGCAGGATTTGGGGCTGGAGTCGCTGGGTATCGAACTTAATGACAATGGCACGGTGACAGTGGATGAGTATATGCGGACACGCTTTCCCAATATCTTTGCCTGCGGCGATGTGGCCGGCCCCTATCAGTTTACTCACACTGCCGCTCATCAGGCCTGGTACGCAGCCGTGAACGCGTTGTTCGGGCGTTTTCGAAAATTCAAAGTGGATTACCGGGTGATACCCCGGGTGACGTTTACCGATCCCGAAGTGGCGCAGGTAGGTTTGACGGAAGCGGAAGCCCAGGCACAGGGCATCGAATTTGAAGTGACCCGTTATGGCCTCGATGACCTGGATCGGGCTCTTGCGGACAACAGTGCCAGCGGATTTGTTAAAGTACTTACCGTTCCGGGTAAGGACCGAATTCTTGGCGCCTCGATAGTGGGCAGTCATGCAGGAGAATTGATGGCCGAGTTGGTGCTGGCCATGAAGCAAGGTATTGGCCTGAAGAAAATTCTCGGCACGATTCATAGTTACCCCACTCTCAGTGAGGCGAACAAATACGCGGCTGGCAACTGGCAGCGAGCCCACACCCCCGAACGAATTCTGGCGTGGGTAGAAAAATACCACCGCTGGCAGCGCCACTGAGATCAGACAAATACGGGAAATAAGCAATGTACGATACCGTTAAGGACTACTACGGCAAGGAGCTGCAAGGTTCCGGCGATTTGAAAACCGATGCCTGTTGCACGGTGGATAGCGTGCCGGAGCATATCAAGCCCATCATGGCGAAAATACACCCGGAAGTGAGTGGTAAGTATTATGGTTGCGGTCTGGTGGCGCCAGACCTGTTAGACGGGATGCGCATTCTCGATTTGGGCAGCGGCTCCGGACAGGATTGCTACGTGCTCTCTGCTTTGGTGGGTGAGCAGGGTGAGGTAGTCGGTGTGGACATGACCGACGAGCAGTTGGCGGTGGCGAATCGCCATGTTGACTACCACCGCAATGTTTTTGGATTCAGAAAAGCCAATGTGCGTTTCATCAAGGGCTATATAGAGAAACTCGATCTGCTTGGCCTTGAGGACAATAGTTTTGATGTCATTGTCTCAAACTGCGTCATCAATCTATCCCCTGATAAACGGGCGGTATTGGCACAGGCTCACCAGTTGTTAAAACCCGGTGGCGAATTGTATTTCTCCGATGTTTATGCGGATCGTCGGGTGCCGGAACATCTGGTAAACGATTCGGTGTTGTACGGCGAATGCCTGTCAGGTGCGCTCTATTGGAACGATTTTTTGCAGCTTGCCAAACAGGCTGGGTTCGCTGATCCGCGCCTGGTGGAAGATCGTCCATTGGCGGTAGGCAGTGAGGACATTCGTCAAAAGTTGGGCGATATTAATTTCTATTCAGCAACGTATCGGTTGTTCAAGCTGGCCAACCTTGAGCCCGCTTGTGAAGACTACGGCCAGTCAGTGATTTATCGTGGCACCATTCCCCATGCGCCAGATTATTTTTGGCTCGATAAGCACCATTTTATCGAGCGCGGAAAACCGTTTTCAGTCTGCGGAAACAGTTATCGCATGCTGAATGAAAGCCGCTTTAAGCCGCATTTTGAATTTACAGGTAATTTTGAAAAACATCTTGGAATATTTAAAGATTGTGGGAGCGATTTGCCATTTGATAGTGATGCCAAAAAATCTGGCGGATGTTGTTAAAAAATACTTGTTTATTATTCGGAAAATAATTCCAGAACAGAGTTTAAAAACTGGTGACCTTTTGGTGTTGTGCAAATGCGATCTGGATTATTTTCCAATAAAGACATGGTGACTAATTTTTCACAAATATTTTTTATTTTACGGTATGGTATTCCGGTCCGATCTGAAAACAATGCACTGTTTACGCCCTCGTTAAGCCGCAGGGCGTTCATCATAAACTCTAGTGGTAATTCTACCCGGCTAATATTTTTACAGCTGGCCATGTACGAGCTTTCCCGTTGTAAATAATCTGTTGGCAAGCGTGTTTTTGTGGTGCGGATAATACGTTGCTCGTCGGGTAGCGTAATTTTTCCATGTGCGCCCGCACCAATTCCAAGATAGTCGCCAAACTGCCAATAATTTTTGTTGTGAATAGATTGTTTTTGGTCTCGGCAAAAGGCAGAAACCTCGTATTGCAGGTAATCATTTTTCTGCAATAATTCCTGGCCTTTATCCTGAATATTTTCAAGTATATTTTCTTCGGGAAGAACCGGTGGCCTGCGGTAAAATTCAGTATTCGGTTCAATGGTCAGCTGATACCAGGAGATATGGCTGGGAGCCAGATTGATAGCCTGCTGCAAATCGGACAATGCCTCGGCTTCGGTTTGTCCTGGCAAGCCGTGCATCAGATCAAGATTAAAATTATCGAAGCCAGCTTGCCGTGCCATGGTTACTGCTGCGATGGCATTTTCACCGGAATGAATGCGACCAAGCTTCTGCAGGTGTAAATCGTTAAAACTCTGAATGCCGATGGAGAGTCGATTGACACCAACACTACGATAGCCAGTAAACTTTTCCTGCTCAAATGTGCCTGGGTTGGCCTCCAACGTGATCTCAATATCTTCGTGAAATCCAATGCGTCGCCGCGCTGCCTGAATAATGCGGCCGATACTTTCGGCAGAGAACAGGCTTGGCGTACCGCCACCAAAAAATATCGACGTGAGCTGTCTACCCTGTGCGTAGGGCAGCTCTATATCCAGCTCACGAATCAACGCCTGAACGTATTCCTCTTCAGGCAGTTCATCGTCCGCTGCGTGGGAGTTAAAGTCGCAATAGGGACACTTGCGCACACACCAGGGAACGTGGACGTAAAGTGATAGGGGCGGAAGGCTGAGTAGTATCGGCTGCATGGCGCTGATTCTAACATTCCAGGGCAATGAAGATTGCTATCTCAGGGTGCACACAGGCCATTGATTAAGCAACTGGCAGCTCTATGCCTGCTTATGCAGTGGCCTAAGGTATTTTGACCGACCGTGTTTCTTCTATTTTGTTGAAGGTGCTATCGGGTTTGCCTGCATCCGGTATTTCGTAGTGTTTTTCCCTAAACAGACATAGGCAGGCGTTAGAAACATCTTGATCATAGAGTTTGCCAGCATTCCGCTCAATTTCCTCCAGGGCCAACTCCAA
>JBFICU010000162.1:0-4643 GCA_041581855.1 Porticoccus sp.
GCGTTCTGCTCGATTTCATTGAGGTGCTCGGCATCTACCTCCTGCATATCGAGATAAAGTTTCTCCACATGCAGGCTATTACAGGTCAGGGTGCCGGTCTTGTCGGTGCAAATCACCGTGGTACTGCCCAGGGTCTCCACCGAGAGAATATGTTTGATGACCGCGTTATTTTTGCCCATACGCACCGATGCCTGGGTCAAGGCCAGGGTAACTGTAGGCAGCAGGCCTTCCGGCACGTTGGCGACAATAATGCCGATGGCAAAAATCAGATTGGTCCAGAAGGTATTGCCGATGGCAAAACCAATGAAGAAAAACAGCAGGCCTATTCCCAGTGCCAGATAGGTGATCTTACGTACGAAATTCTGCAGTTCCAACTGCATGGGTGTGAGGTCCTGTTTGACCGATTGGGACAGGCTAGAAATAGAGCCCAGGCTGGTAGATCTTCCGGTGCGGGTGACCAGTAGGCATGCATTGCCTTTCAATACGGTGGCCCCGGATCGGGCCAGGCAGTTCTCCTCGACCATTTCGCCCAGCGCACCCCGGCTCACTGGTTCCGATTCGCCGGTTAATATGGATTCGTCCAGCAGCAACTGGGCCGCTTCGAGAATCACCCCGTCCGCAGGTATCTTGTCTCCTTCCTGAATGTTGAGAAGATCCCCCGGCACCACCTCCTTGGCATCAAGGATTACTTTCTCACCACCACGCAGCAGCGCCACCTCCTTGGGGATGTAATCCAGGAAGGAAAGCATCAACCGTTCCACTTTGTAATTCTGAACAAACGATACGACGGCGTTCAGCACCACCACTACCAATAAAGCCGCGCCAATCAGCCCATAACCTGCATCCGGGCTCAGATAATCGGCAAAGAACGCCAGCAGTGACGCGGCCATGAGCAACAGGGGGAAGAGCTCCGCGAACTCCCCCAGAAGCATCAACCAGGGTGAGCGGGAACGGTGAAATTCGATCTGGTTCGTGCCAAAGCGCTGCAACCGCGCCTTGGCCTCAGCGTTGGATAGGCCCTCATCGGTAACCTGCAACGTACTAAACAACTTCTCCCGGCTTGTACCGAGCAGGTCAGTGTGTGAGTTCAACTCCATCGTTTGACGTTTCATAGAAGCTCATCGACCCATTGAACCAAGCCCGATTAACCACAGGCTGCAGTGAACACTGAGCATTGCGGCTTACGTGTGCGTCGACAATATATGACTAACACCCACGTTATCTCCTCCCTCACTCAAGGTGTGCTGACTCTATTACGCGAATGCACAAAAATCAGTATTCCGTAAAGTACGCCCCCAATCAGACACAGCCAAATCGGCACAGCAAGAAAAATCAGGCCAGCCGTTGAAGAGCGGTCGTTGGAGACAATGATATGGGCATCCACGTACAGATATATTGATAAAGCCGTCAACAGCAATGAAATGACAAAGCCGGCCACTTGGTACTTATTCACCAGCCCTTTTCCTGAAATTTTCTTACCGAGCAGGGCAAGCATGATAAAAGGTGACACGACAACCCCACCCATAATGACAAGGCTAAAGGCGGTCAATAAAACACCCTGCAATACGAACCCATCACTCAGGTTGGCAAGGAAGGCCTTTTTCGCTCCCAAGCTTAGAATATAGAGTGCAACGGCCATGCCGATGATCAATACAGAAAGCTCAAGCCTTCTGAACACTTCTGCACTGCTGCTATGAAGGGGCATCACTCAAACCTCAAGGAGATTGAGGCTTCATTGTGAACGAAACACCGGCTGGCTGATACCGCCCTCAGATGACAGAGTGATGGGAGAGTCAGTTATCGCAGAGACGTTGCGCTTCGGCAACATCCAGGGTGCCTTCATAGATGGCGCGACCGGTGATAGCGCCGAGAATGCCCTTATCTGCTACGGCATTGAGCGCCACGATGTCATCCATATTGGTGATGCCGCCGGAGGCAATAACCGGAATAGAAGACGCCTGCGCCATGTTCACAGTCGCTTCGACATTGACGCCCTGCATCATGCCATCGCGGTCGATGTCGGTGTAGACGATGGCACTGACACCGTCTGCCTCGAAACGCTTGGCCAGGTCTGTGGCGCGCACTTCAGTGACTTCGGCCCAACCATCAGTGGCCACCAGGCCTTTCTTGGCGTCGATACCGACAATGATATGACCGGGGAACTGCTTGCACATCTCGGTGACGAATTGCGGCTCTTTTACGGCCTTGGTGCCGATAATCACATACTCCACCCCGGCTTTCAGATAGGCCTCAATGGTTTCAGCATTGCGGATACCACCACCGATCTGGATTGGCAGGTTCGGGAAGGCTTTGGCAATGGCAGTGACCACTTCCCCATTAACCGGCTCACCAGCAAACGCGCCGTTGAGGTCCACCAGGTGTAACCGACGGGCACCGGCATCTACCCAACGGGCTGCCATATCCACGGGGTCACCAGAGAATACGGTGGAGTCTTCCATACGGCCCTGGCGTAGGCGGACGCACTGGCCATCTTTCAAATCAATTGCGGGGATAATCAGCACTGCTCTTTTCCTGTCTGTTCGGGGTAGGTCATTATGATTATTGGCTGGTCAGCCCGGCAGCGTTATTCACCTAGCCAGGAGACAAAATTGCTCAGCAACTTTAAACCGGCAGTGTGGCTTTTTTCCGGGTGAAATTGCACCGCGAATAAATTGTCGCGTACTACTGCGGCGGCAAAACGCACCGAATAGTCACAGGTGCCCGCTACCAGCTCCGGGCGACTCTCGTCCACGTAGTAACTGTGCACAAAGTAAAAACGGGAATCCTGCTCGATACCGTGCCACATGGGGTGATCAATGGACTGGTGAACGCGGTTCCAGCCCATGTGAGGAACCTTCAGCTTTTCTCCATTGGCATCGTGGAGGTCGCGGCCGAAGAAGCGCACCTGGCCGGGCAGAATGCCTAAACAATCGACACCGTTATTTTCTTCGCTATGCTCCAGCAGCGCCTGCATACCAACACAGATGCCCAGTACCGGCTTGCCCTGATTGACGGCTTTGGTAACGATACGATCAAAACCGAGGCGGCGAATTTCACCCATACAATCACGAATGGCGCCCACTCCGGGAAAGACCACCCGATCGGCATCGTCCACTTCGGTAGCATCGGAAGTAATCACTACTTCGGCGCGCGGGGCCACATGCTCCAGAGCCTTGGCCACGGAATGCAGGTTGCCCATGCCATAATCCAGCACGGCGATACGGGTACGAAAATCTGTCATAGGAATTACTGCTTAGTGGCTTAACTTGCTGCTTAACTTACTGCTTAACTTACTGCTCAAAGAGTACCCTTGGTCGACGGCATAACGCCGGCCATTCTCGGGTCCAGTTCCACAGCCATCCTCACTGCGCGACCAAAGGCCTTGAAGATGGTTTCAATCTGGTGGTGGGTATTGCTGCCACGCAGGTTATCAATGTGCAGCGTCACCCCGGCGTGGTTGACGAAGCCCTGGAAAAACTCATACGCCAGATCGACATCGAAACCACCCACGCGAGCACGGGTGAAATCCACAAACATTTCCAAACCGGGCCTGCCCGAGAAATCCACCACAACACGGGACAACGCCTCGTCCAGCGGCACATAGGCGTGACCATAGCGGCGCAGGCCTTTCTTGTCGCCCAACGCCTGCTGAAAGGCTTGACCCAACGTAATACCGATGTCTTCGACGGTGTGGTGATCATCAATATGTGTATCGCCTTCGGCGCGGACACTGATATCAATCAGACCATGGCGGGCAATCTGGTCCAGCATATGCTCCAGAAAGGGCACGCCGGTTTCAAAGCTGGACTGACCAGTACCATCGAGGTTGATCTCAACGGTAATCCGGGTTTCCAGGGTGTCGCGACTGACAGCCGCCTTACGTTGCGCCATGGGGGTCTCCAAATCCAGCCCGAGTGTCGGGACGGCGTATTATAAGGCTCCCATGCCAACCCTTCCATAAGCAGTGTGAAGTCATTACACTGCTGAGCTTCATTTTCTGGTTATCTACGGCAATATGCGGTTGCGAAGCCCACACATCGTTCTTGTCTGCCTGCTGGCATTCACCACCCTGTGGTTGAGTGAAACAGCGGCTTCGCACGTTCACCTGGATAATGACAATCTCAGCTGTGATATTTGCCACAGTGCCAACGGGAATGATGCTGCGCTGCAAAGTCGACCAGCCAGCCTCAACCTGCTCACCGTCACAACTGGCTCGCAGTTTGCCATACTCTCTACCCCCGTCAGCCGCACGGTTGCCCCTCTCAATAGCCGAGCCCCACCCTCCCTGATCTGAACTGACACATCAAAAAAATCTTTTGAATCTCATTTCTGCTTAGGGATCTTTGACCATGAAAAAACTATTTGTGGCGGCACTGGCACTGACTAGTCTGCCAGGCATTTTGGCCGCACAAGACCAACACAACACCGAATTAAATGAAGTTGTCGTTTCCGCCTCACCACTGGAGGAGGATGCTGCCGGCATCAATCAGGCCGTCAGCGTGCTCAGCGGCGAAGAATTACTCAAAAAGGCTGCGGCTACCATCGGCGAATCGCTGAAAGACGAACCCGGAGTCAGCAATTCCGGCTTTGGTCCGGGGGTCGGCAAACCTGTGATTCGCGGTCAGTCCGATGGCAGAGTTAAA
>JBFICU010000163.1:0-4636 GCA_041581855.1 Porticoccus sp.
ACTGGCGCGGCAAGAAAACAATTGATGGGAGGGATAGGCCATGACCACCCCGTATCAAAACCTCAATTTCCACCTAGGAGAAGAAATCGACATGTTGCGCCGCAGCGTGCAGCAGTTTGCCAGTCGGGAGCTGGCTCCCCGTGCGGCACAGATCGACCGCGACAATGACTTCCCCAAGGACGTCTGGCACAAGCTGGGAAAATTGGGCCTGCTCGGCATCACCGTACCAGAGCAGTATGGCGGCAGCGGCATGGGCTTCCTGGCCCAGGTGGTCGCCATGGAAGAACTGTCCCGCGCATCGGCTGCTGTCGGACTCTCCTACGGCGCTCACTCTAACCTCTGCGTGAACCAGATTTACCGCCACGGCACGGAACAGCAGCGACAGCACTATCTGCCCAAACTGTGCAGCGGTGAGCATGTCGGTGCGCTGGCCATGTCCGAGCCAAATGCCGGTTCCGATGTGCTATCCATGACCCTGAAGGCGGAGAGACAGGGTGACCATTTCATCCTCAATGGCAACAAGATGTGGATCACCAACGGTCCCGATGCCAGCACTTATGTGATCTACGCGAGAACCGGCGGCAAATCGGATAAAGACCGTCTCACCGCCTTTATCGTGGAACGGGATTACCCCGGCTTTTCCCGCCATCAAAAGCTGGACAAGCTGGGTATGCGCGGCGCCAACACCTGCGAGCTGGTATTTCAGGATTGCAGGGTACCTGTCGACAACGTCCTCGGCAGTGAAGGCCAAGGCGTGGCAGTATTGATGTCCGGCCTCGACACCGAGCGTGCGGTGCTGGCAGGCGGCCCGGTGGGTATTATGCAGGCCTGCCTGGACGCAGTGTTGCCCTATGTGCACGAGCGCCGCCAGTTCGGCCAGGCCATCGGTGAATTCCAACTGGTACAAGGCAAGCTGGCGGACATGTACGCCAATCTAAACGCCAGCCGCGCCTATCTGTACGCTGTGGCCAACGCCTGCGATCGCGGCGAGGAATCCCGCAAGGACGCCGCGGCGGTGATCCTGTTTGCCGCCGAAATGGCCACCCGTATGGCACTGGACGCCATTCAGCTGCTGGGCGGCAACGGGTACATCAATGACTTTCCCACCGGTCGCCTGCTGCGCGACGCCAAGCTCTACGAGATCGGCGCCGGCACCAGCGAAATCCGTCGCATGTTGATCGGCCGGGAACTGTTCCGGGAGACCGCCTGAGCGGCCCCGTCTGGAGGCAATTAAGATGGCCATCCTTACGACAAAACTGGATACCCAGAGCACTGATTTCGCACAGAACACCCAGCATATGCAAGGACTGGTGGATCGCCTCAATCGCACCTTGGAGCAGATCCGCCTCGGCGGCGACGAGCACGCTCGCAAACGCCATCAGGCGCGCGGCAAGTTGCTACCTCGTGAACGCATCCAGCACTTACTGGATCCCGACAGCCCTTTCCTGGAGCTATCCCCCCTGGCCGCCTGGCAGCTCTATGAAGAGGATGTTCCCGCTGCGGGGCTGATCAGTGGTATCGGCCGGGTATCAGGACAGGACTGCCTGATTATCGCCAATGACGCCACCATCAAGGGTGGCACCTACTACCCAATGACGGTGAAAAAACACCTGCGCGCCCAACAGATCGCCGCCGACAATCATCTGCCCTGTATTTATCTGGTGGACTCCGGTGGCGCCAACCTGCCGCGCCAGGAGGAGGTGTTTCCGGACCGAGAGCACTTCGGTCGGATTTTCTACAACCAGGCCAACCTTTCAGCACAAAATATTCCGCAGATTGCCGTGGTGATGGGCTCATGCACAGCCGGCGGTGCCTATGTTCCAGCTATGTCCGACGAAACCATCATCGTACGACAACAGGGCACCATCTTTATCGGCGGTCCACCGCTGGTGAAGGCGGCCACTGGCGAAGTGATCAGTGCCGAAGAGCTGGGTGGAGCTGACATGCACTGCCGCGTCTCCGGTGTGGCCGACCACCTGGCCGATGACGATCGGCATGCCATCGAGCTGGCGCGCCGTTGCGTGGCCCGCCTGAACCGGACGAAGCCAACCCTATTCGACCTGGCCACAGCAGTGGAACCACTATATGACCCTGAGGAGATTTACGGGGTAATACCAAGAGAGCGGCGACTTAGCTACAACGTGCGCGAAGTGATCGCCCGGCTGGTGGACAGCTCTGAGTTCGACGAATTCAAAGCGCTCTATGGCCCTACATTGGTGTGCGGGTTTGCTCGTTTGCAGGGCTATCCCCTGGGCATTGTCGCCAACAACGGCATCCTGTTCAGCGAGGCCGCCCAAAAAGGAGCGCACTTTATCGAGCTGTGCGCCCAGCGCAGTATCCCGCTACTGTTCCTGCAGAACATTACCGGCTTCATGGTCGGTCAGCGTTACGAAGCTGGCGGTATTGCCAAGCACGGGGCCAAACTGGTGATGGCCGTGGCTTGTGCCAAGGTGCCTAAATTTACCGTGCTGATCGGCGGCTCGTACGGGGCTGGCAACTATGGCATGTGCGGCCGTGCCTACGACCCGCGTTTTTTATTCATGTGGCCCAATGCGCGGATTTCCGTGATGGGCGGCGAACAGGCTGCAGGCGTTCTGGCACAACTGAAACGGGACCAACTGGAACGGGAAGGCAAAGACTGGAGCAGTGAAGAGGAACAAGCGTTCAAGTTACCGATCATTGAGCGCTATGAAGCGCAGGGCAACCCCTACTACGCCTCGGCGCGGCTGTGGGATGACGGTGTGATTGATCCAGCACAGACCCGCAGCATTATCGGTCACTGCCTATCCATTGCCATGAACCGTCCCATTGAGGAAACCCGCTTCGGCGTATTCCGTATGTAGACGATGCCAAGAAAGGTAAACCCATGAGCACACCAAACGTCACCACTGAGATCGACCACCGGGGTATCGCAACCGTCACCCTGAACAGACCGGAAAAACACAATGCCTTTGATGATCAGGTGGTCAGTGAACTGACCCATGCTTTTCAGCAGGTGGAGGCTAACCCTAACGCGCGAGCCATGGTGTTGACTGCAACGGGCAAGTATTTTTCTGCCGGGGCCGACCTGACCTGGATGCAGCGCATGGGCAGCTATTCTTACGACAACAACCTGGAAGATGCCGAAGCGCTGGCACAGATGCTGCGTACCCTCAATGAATTGCCGAAACCAACCATCGCCCGAATCCAGGGCAGCGCCTGGGGCGGCGCGGTGGGTCTCATCTGCTGCTGTGATATGGCGGTGGCATTGGATAGTGCCCGTTTCTGTTTTAGCGAAGTCAGACTGGGACTGGTTCCCGCCACCATCAGTCCCCATGTGATTACCGCCATAGGCCAACGTGCCGCTCGACGCTACTTTATCAGTGCAGAATCCATGGATGCCGCTGCTGCGAAATCCATTGGCCTGGTCAACGAAGTGGTTTCCGAGGACGAACTCGACAGCGTACTGGAAGGTTGGCTCGTCGCCCTGCTTCGGAATGGCCCCGAAGCCATGGCAGTGGCAAAGCAGTTAATCGCCGATGTGGGGGCACGGCCCCTCAGTGACGAACTGATCTGGCAAACCAGTGAATGTATCGCCCGTCTACGGGTTTCTGGCGAAGGTAGAGAAGGGCTTGCCGCCTTTCTGGAGAAGCGCTCGCCCCGCTGGGCAGCCAAAGGTTAAAACCCTAATGCTGCGCCATCAGTAAAGGGATATTGGGCGGGAAGTCCGTGACGCCAGACAGCAAAACACTAAACAGTTAACCGTCGAAAAGATCAGTAACGGCCAATAAAAACTTCACCCTCTCCCAGCAACACGGTTGCCTCATCCCCGGTGCCTTTGTGTATCGCGGCCACTTCTGCGAAATAGCGATTGCCGCGGCCACCGGAACAGGGTGGCAGGTAGGCACCAGGAGCACCGCGACCACCCTTGTGCGCCTGTTCCATAAAGAGCCCTCTCGGCAGGTCAAAGGATTCACCAGCGACAGCAGGTATCTCAACACTGCTGAAAGAATTACCTGTCCAAAGTCCGATCATGCCGTGACCCCCGTGGTCCATCAGGAACCAACTGCGGTCACTAAAGGCGATAATCACCGCATTGGTTCCTTCCGGAATGCCACTGATTTTCAGCGGTGGCGTCGCTCCCTCGCCACCATATTTCTTACATTGTTGGCCAGGCGGTATCGCATAGCCATCCCAGTTCGGGTCAGCCAAGGCAACCTGTAATGATGCCACCGTATCAGCACGCTGGTAATTGTAGGTATCACAGGCAGAAAGCAGGGAGGCCATGAGCAGAGCGAACGCCAGATGGGGTTTATTCATGGAACGGGTTCCTATCCACCAAATGAGCGACATGCTAACGGTAGATGCTTAAGGAACCATTAAGAGAACGAAATGAAAAAGCTCGCCACCTCAGCTGCCAACAAAGTGAACAAAATCCTCCAAATGCCGGGCGATCCGCTTGCGGGTGTGATCGTCAGTCAGGCATAGCAGTTCATCGAACTTCTCCTTCACCTCGGGGATCATCATCTCGTGACTGGAATGAATGCGGGACAACGTCGAATCAAACACCAGTTTCAGGTGCGCTTGCACCCTGGCCCCGCCCACCAGACCGGGCGCCTGGGTAATGATGGTCACCGGCTTATCCTTCAATGGTGAA
>JBFICU010000164.1:0-4627 GCA_041581855.1 Porticoccus sp.
CCTATTGGATATAACACTGAGGAAGACAATACTTTTGCCAACCAGCCACTAACTCCGTAATCACAATACAGGCTGGAAATCAAAATCATGCCTATAGCAGTAGTGAACAAGTTACGGTAGCAGACGTAATACAGAGTGCCCCACCCCTCGGGAAAGCTAACCTGCTGGTTGTTCACCGGCACCGATAAAATGACCACAACTGTTATCAGTGCCATCAGCGCCAAAAGGTTCGCCGCCACCCGATAGCGAGAGAATAATCCAGCCACAATATCCCGATGAAACACGTGGAAATAAGCGGCAAAAATTCCGGGCAAAAAACTGCCGAAACGGGCCCAGGGTTTCACGTAAATGTAATCAATAACATCAAAAAAGCCTTCACAGGCATTTTCATACCAGCATATGGGTAGAGACAGCTGATAGTGGTGAATCACCAGGTAACGAATCACCAAAGAGCCACCAAAAGCTCCTACTGCCAATGTCATCAGAAATGGTGCACTGCGCCGACGCAAAGCCCATAACAACAACAGTGGAAACAAAAAATAGAACTGTTCTTCAATGGCAAGAGACCATGTCCATGGCATGAAATGGGTAACCGCTGGCAACAGGTTGTTGATATAGAGCAGGTTGCTCCAAATGTATTCCTTGTTAGGCAGAGCAGCTAAACCAAGCCCCATCGCCAACAAATAGGCAGGCATCAAGCGCATAAAACGGCGCTGATAAAAGTGCCCAAAACGAATCGTGCCGCTGTTGCGGTATTCGGTCATCAGAATAGAGGAAATCAGGAACCCACTGATGACAAAGAAAACATCAACCCCTAACTCACCATTAAATACCCAGTTTAACCAAACTGGAGAACCGTAGAAAAACTCGGCTGCGCCCTCATCAAAAATTGAAAGAAACCAGACACAGTGAATGGCCAGCACCAGCAAAATTGACAGCGCCCTCAACCCATCGATCGGACGCAACTGACCCGGCTGGGGTTTCAATAGAATCCTGAGATTATTGCTAACAGAAAAAGGACCGATCGGCTTTGCCACGAACATACTCTCTAATTCAGGTTAATTTGAAAGCTGAAGCTTTTGGAGCATCGGCATGCAGTGTTCAATGCCTTCCGCAAACCCCACGCTGGAGACATAGCCCAACTCACGCTCAGCCTTGTCAGTGGGAAAGACTACATCCTCCGACAGCAATTTAACGGCCGCTTTGCTCACGGGCAACGTACGCAACAGCTTCAGTCGCGCCAACGATTCCAGCATACCCGCCATTGGCAGCACCAGTTTTGAACTCACCTTCCCCGGCATCTTCAAGCCGAGTCCTTCGCAGAGAAATGAGATTAAGTCCCGCCATGCTGGCGATGCTTTGGAACAGGCATTGTACGTTTGGCCTGCAGCCTCAGGCCACTCAGCACAACGAATTAACATATCGACGAGATCCGATATATAGACCATGGGTATCCGGTTACTGCCACCGTCAATTAATCGGAATTTGCCCTTGGCTATCATCCCGACCAGCTCCGGCAAGAATCCACCACGACGATCACCTGGCCCGTAGATAAATGCGGGCCTGACGACAGTGACCTCGAGCTGACCAGAGCGATGGGCGGCCAGACACGCTGACTCAGCCTGGATTTTTGCACAACCGTATGGGTCAATACTGCTAGAGATGAGGGGGTGTTGTTCATCACACAAGTGCGCGTTATCCAACTCATAAACCGCCACACTGCTGACAAATACGAAGCGTGTTACCCCTGACGCTTGGGCTGCGCTGAGCAGATTATCCGTTCCCCGAGCAATAACGCGATGGAAGTCAGCCATGCTATGACCAACACCCGTGAGGGCGGCACAATGGAATACCACGGTTGCGCCACTCATGGCATTGGCGAGGCCTTCGGGTTGGCAAACATCACCGGTGATCAGGGTAACTCCCAGTGATTTCAATTTGGCGGTATCACTTTGCGCTCGCGCCAAGGCCACTACCTGCCAGCCTTCAGCTAGCAGGTGCTCAACCAAGGCACCCCCGACAAAACCGGTGGCCCCGGTTATAAATGCGCGTTTTTCCATGATTGATAACCCTGCGACGCAACGGCAGTGCCTTTGAACTTGACCCGCAGTCTACGGGCTAGCCAACAACCACTCAAACCCATCTGCTACCTATGCATGCACTAACGGGAAGAGGGACCTTTGGAACGCAGTCTTTTCAACTGCCGGTCCCAGCGTTTCCTATCTTGCGGTAACTGCTGTCGCTGTTTTTTGTGGACCGACATATCAATAGCCGCCAGCAAGTCTGCGAGTGACTTATCATCCAGTTCGATCCATTGGCCACGACGCACAAAGGACGGCATAAAGATCGGTCCGAAACGTACTCTCTTCAGACGATTTACTTCGACGCCCTGAGATTCCCATAGGCGACGCACCTCACGGTTGCGCCCTTCCATCAACGCGACCGTATACCAGCCGTTGCTCCCAACCCGTTCACCCGGCACAACGTCACTGAATTTGGCGATGCCATCCTCCAGTAACACACCTTCACGGAGTCGCTTGATCATCGCATCATCAACGTTCCCGTGAACGCGCACCAGGTATTCCCGGTCGATTTCATAGGAGGGATGCATTAACCGGTTTGCTAGCTCACCATTGTTGGTAAACAGCAACAACCCCGTGGTACTGATATCCAGACGACCCACAGCAATCCAGCGTTCGCCGGTGAGCCTGGGCAAGTGATCAAACACTGTCTTGCGCCCTTCCGGATCAGAGCGGGTACAAACTTCACCTTCTGGCTTGTTATAGATCAACACACGAATCCGTTGATCTGCGGGGAGTAATTTGGCCTTCTTGCCATCCACCACCACGGTATCATCAGGAGACACACGGTCGCCCAGCTTGGCGACTTTGCCATTGACTTGCACACGACCATCGCTTATCCACTGTTCCAGCTCGCGTCGCGATCCATAGCCAGCGGCGGCCAGTACTTTCTGTAATTTATCGGTCATTAGTGCTGTGTCATCTCTTTATCATCTGCATTTTCAATTGAGGCAGATTCTTCATCTGCCAGGGCCGTTAGATCTACTTCTTCAGCGGTCTGTTCCTGCTGCTCAGAATCCTCACCCTCAATGTCCTGGGGAGTCAAATGCAGGGATAGCTCCGAATCGAGGCTATCGATATCGCGGATATCGTTCAATGCCGGTAATTCCTCCAGGCTTTTCAGACTGAAATAGTCCAGAAATTCTCTGGTGGTAGCATAAAGGGCGGGGCGACCAGGCACATCACGATGACCCACCACGCGAACCCACTCGCGTTCAAGCAGCGTCTTGATAATCTCCGAACTGACGGAAACCCCCCGAATCTCCTCGATATCACCACGAGTGAGTGGTTGTCGATAGGCAATCAGCGCCAACGTTTCCAACAGAGCCCGCGAATATTTCTTGGGCTTTTCCTCCCAGAGGCGATTAACCCAAGGGGCCAATTCCTGGAGCACCTGAAAGCGGTAGCCACTGCCGGTTTGTTTCAATTCATAGCCACGACCCGCGCAATCATTCCCGATATCCTCGAGCACAGCCAATAGCTGGTCTTTCGGCGGCACCTGATCCAAGTCAAACAGCCCCTGCAAGTGGCCTATGTCCAGGGAGCGGCCTGCCGCCAGCAATGCACCTTCAATGATTTTTTTTAGTTGACCGTTTTCCATGCTCTCATTCTACCCATTAGCGTGCTTTCACGTGGATGGGACCGTAGGCCTCACTCTGTACAATTTCCACCAGCGATTCCTTGATCAGCTCCATGATGGCAAGGAAAGTCACCACGACACCACTCCGCCCTTCTTTGAGGCGAAACAGACTGACGAAGGGAACGAACTGTTGCCCCCTAAGCGTTTCCAGTACTTGCGACATTCGTTCACGGGTAGAAAGACGCTCTAGCTGTACCTTGTGGCTCTCAAACATGTCCGCCCGATGTAATACATCAGTGAGGGCCAACAGGATTTCCTTCATTGCCACGTCGGGCTGTGGGCGTTCCTGCTGCCGATTTGGCTCTTTGATGATCGCCATAAAGACATCACGCCCCAAGCGTGGCAATACGTCGATATCTTCCGCGGCTTGTTTGAAACGCTCGTACTCCTGCAGGCGGCGGATCAACTCCGCCCGAGGATCATCTTCCTCTTCTTCGGCAGCTTGTCTCGGCAACAACATGCGGGATTTGATTTCCGCCAACATTGCCGCCATCAGCAAATATTCTGCAGCAAGCTCCAATTTCATCGCTTTCATCATGTCGATATAGGACATGTACTGGCGGGTAATTTCCGCGACGTTAACTTCAAGAATGTCCAGATTTTGACGGCGAATCATGTAGAGCAACAGATCCAGAGGACCTTCAAATGCCTCCAGAAACACTTCCAATGCCTCCGGGGGAATATACAAATCTTTCGGCAGCTCAGTGATCTGTCGTCCCATCACCATGGCAAATGGCATCTCTTCCTGGGTGGGACGAGAGGTCATTTCGACAGAGAGATCGCTTTGAATAACTTCCCCTTGCGGGATGGAGTCAGGTGTCATGAAGCGGCGGCCATTACTGGACTAAAGACGCATTATACTGTGAATCACCGTCACAGCCAGCAGCGCTTAGGCTGTCTCCATCAG
>JBFICU010000165.1:0-4602 GCA_041581855.1 Porticoccus sp.
CCGCGGTGCCGCCGAGGGCGGTCATGATGGGTTCGGCACCTGACGTGGCGATATAATAGTTGAGGATTGGTCCGAGGCTAAAGCCCATCCAGCCTGTCAGTGCAAATACCCAGAACAGTCCGGCGGTTTTGTTCTTGTTTTTTTCTACCATCCAGAGGCAGATGAAGTAGGGCAGTAGCATCCACAAACCCATAAACGGTGCATTAATGGCCATTGCCACACCGCTCATGACGGCACTAAAGGCCAAGGTCATGGCCAGCAGGGCATAAGTGTTGCGCAGTACCTTGGTGGCTACGGGGTCAAGCGCGGTAGAAACTATCGCTTTTTGAATTGCCATGAAAATGATCCTCATTTCATAAGTTCGCAAGTTGGACACATCTTACAAGGTAGAAGTTTCAAAGCAATGCCTGTTGCGATTATTCGTCGCTCTCAAAAAAATCCAGGATGGCCTCCCGCTGGGCCAGTCCGTCCTGATAACCCAATTCCAGTAGTTTGCGACAAAACCCTCTCGAAAAGAGCAGGTAGCTGGCGGTATTGACCCCGCCTCCTCGTGCGGTTGCACCAGTAATACGCAGGAAGAATCGAATGCTCTTGGGTAATTCTCCAAGATAGTCGCCGGCAATTTTGTTAATGGATTGTGATGGCAGGATGGCCAGGTACTTTACGGGCTTGAGGTCAGATAACCCCTTTCTCTCGCGTTCAGATGGGGTCATGTTCTGGGCGAGACGATTAATGTTGTTGAGGGTTTCCAAATCGCTCTCAATAGTGTCGATAAAGGCGCTGTTGAACATATGGCCGATAATCTGGGCGATGGAGGGCGAGTGTATGGACGCCGATGGTGGTAGTGTCTGACTTGTTATACGACTGTCACTGACACCGATGACAAACACTTTCTCCGCACCCAAGCGCAGAGCCGGACTGATCGGCTTCAGCTGGCGCAGGGCGCCATCGCCAAAATAATGTTCTTCGAGTTTCAGCGCTGGGAACATAATAGGAATGGCGGATGAAGCCATCAGATGGTCTATGGTGAGCTCAGTCTGAAGCCCGACTTGCCGTGTTTTCTGCCAGGGTTGTATATGATCGCCACCCTGGAAAAATGTGACAGATTTTCCCGAGTTATAGCTCATGGCGGTAATGCTGACTGCTTCCAACTCACCATTGGCGATGGCTTCATTAATATGTCGGAAGCGAATGTAGTTATCCAGCAATTCCCGCAAGGGCGTGTTGTCTAGCAATGCCTTGGGGCGGCCGATGGCGTAACCGCTGTGTAAAAAGGACATGAACATGTTGAGGCTGTTTTTAAACACCCCAATGAAATCGGTACGGTAGACCTTTTCTGCATCCAGTTGACGCCAGATGGCCTCCAGTTTTTTGATTCTGAGGCTGAATGGCCCGGCTCGTCCGGCGATTGCCAGGGCATTGATCGCCCCAGCAGATGTGCCGCAGATAATGGGGAAGGGGTTTTTTGTCTCCCGGGGTAGGGTTTCAGCAATCGCCCGCAATACGCCCACTTGATAGGCAGCTCTGGCGCCTCCTCCGGATAGCACCAATCCTGTTTTAGCCCTTTTGTTATTTTTTGTCATGTTCGTGCCGGGATGAGATCCTGAATTCGCAGATGGAGGTATTCTGCGGCAGATTGCCCATAGCGCCAACCCTCGTTCACGCATAGGGCTGTATTAAGCGTTACGAGTGGTTGATCCCCCATTCATTTGGCCGGTTATACTGGCATTTAACAGATTCACCAATCAGGTGATGGTCACAAGGATGTGGACCATGTACGGAATATACTGCTTTGCAGCCGGTATTTATGTTGTTGGCTACTTTCCGATTCTTCCCGGTTACGCTGCCGCAGCTATTTTGGCCGCCGGTGGGTTGTTGTTGCTCCCGACCCGTATTCATGCCATTGGCGGGCTGTTACTCGGCATAAGTTACGGTATCTGCTGGGGCCAATACAGCCTGTCCCACCACCTTTCTGATGATTTGACCCCATCTGACCATTACGTCACAGGTGAGATTGTCGGTATTCCCGTGGATGACGGCCACCGGGTTAGATTCAATCTCGAGTTACAGCAATCTCCAGCCGCTTCCACGTTAAAACAATTGCGACTCAGCTGGTATCAGCAGGACGCAAAACTGGTGCCGGGGCAAATCTGGCAGTTCCCGGTACGGCTGCGGCATCCTCGAGGTAATGTGAATCCCGGAGGCTTCGATTATCAGGGGTGGCTCATCGGTCAGGGAATCTCTGCTACCGGATATGTTCGCCCCGGCGGAGATCACCGTTTGTTGGGCACAACGGGGTCGGTGGATAGCTGGCGCTATCAATTGCGGGAGAGCATACGGTCATCACCGGCCAGCACTACTGCACAAGCACTGATCGCGGCATTGACGATAGGCGATCGCTCGCTAATTGACCGTGAGTTATGGCAGCGATTATCGCAGTTCGGGCTGGTGCACCTGCTGGTGGTGTCGGGCCTGCATATCGGATTTCTTGCGACGATCGGTTTTGTCTCCGGCGCACTGTTGGCAAGAGCGATTGGGCTGGCGGGGTGGTCAGTTAATGCTCGATATTGTGGCGCGTTATTGGCCCTTCTCACGGCGATGGCATACAGCCTGATGGCGGGATTCAGTCTGCCAACCCAGCGCGCCATGATTATGGTCGCCGTGGCGTTGTTGGCAATTCTGGCCAACCGGCATATTAGTAAAGTGACAGGCTTTGGTCTTGCTCTCGCCGGTGTCGCGATAGTCGATCCCCTGGCGACACAGAATGCGGGATTCTGGATGTCATTTGGCGCGGTGGCCGGTTTGCTTTGGCTGGCACCTGTGTTCTGCCTCGTCTCAGCATGGCAACAACTGCTCAGGGTCCAGTGGCTGGTCTTTACCCTGCTGTTATTGCCGCTGGTACTTTGGCAGTTACCGGTGGCCTGGTTTTCACCTTTAGTGAATGTGGTCGCGATTCCCTGGGTGGGATTTCTGATTATTCCCCTGTGCTTGCTGGGAAGTGCGATCTCGCCTTTCAATCATGACTTGGCTTATGAATGTTGGTGGTTGGCCGGATGGCAGTTGGACCAGTTGGTGGCGTTACTTCATTGGTTGGAGTTGCCAGATTGGTTGCCTCGCTTCCTGCCGTTTTCACATTCCGGTGTCAGTCTGTGGTTGATTGCGGCTATTGCCGTCTTGTTGATGTTGCCGAGAGGGGTTCCGGGACGTTTTCTGTTCATCCCGCTGTTGTTTGCATTGATTTGGTCGCCCAAGGCGCGGCAGTTTCCGCTGACCGTGACGGTACTGGATGTGGGGCAGGGGTTGTCAGTGGTGGTGCAGACAGCGCGACATAATTTGGTGTACGACACGGGCCCTGCTTATGAAGACAGCTTCGATACTGGCAGTGCTGTGGTGGCGCCATTTCTTCGTATTCAGGGTGCAACCCTGCTGGACAAGCTGGTGGTCAGCCACGCAGATAATGATCATGCGGGTGGAACCGCCGGTCTCATGGCGGTGTTCCCGCCTGCCGATTTAGTAGTCGGCGAAGCGCTGGGTATTCCCAACGCTGACGAGCGCCATTGCCTGGCGGGGGATTCGTGGCAGTGGGACGGTGTGAGTTTTCAGTTTTTGTATCCCTTTGCCGACACCTTGGCTGAAGGAAACAACCGCTCCTGCGTGCTATTGATCCGTTACGGTGGCGATGAAATATTGCTCACCGGAGATATCGAAACTTCGGTTGAGCGACAATTGCTGAGTAGGTATCAAAATTTGCCCAGTGCCATTTCGGTGCTGGTGGCACCCCATCACGGTAGTCGAACATCTTCATCAGCTTCGTTTGTGTCGGCCCTTGCTCCGCAGAACGTGGTGTTTTCAGCCGGGTATCGCCACCATTTTGGGCATCCCGCCGATATTGTGCAGGAGCGCTATCGGCGACTGGGAGCCTCTCTCTGGAATACAGCAGAGCAGGGCGCCATACAGTTTCGCTGGGACCAGAGAGGTGACATCTCTGTGATGCCTATGCGCAGAGAACAACGTCGATATTGGTACTCCCTTCGGGAGAATTGATGTACGACGTCACGGAAATGTGATTTCACGAGATGAAATGCTCTCTGAGCCTGAACAGCGCGTTCGTGGGCCGGACTGATTATGGTAAAGTCGGATTACTTTGTTGATTTGGGGATGGACGTGTACGAGTTGATCATTGCTGGCGGTTGGTTGATGCTGCCCATCATTCTTTCTTCAATTGTAGTGATTGCAATTGCCTTTGAACGCTACTGGACCTTACGTCCGGCGAAGGTCATACCACCAACATTGCTCGGCCAGATCTGGCACTGGTTGAAACACAACCAACTCACCAAGGATAATATCCACCAGTTGCGTAACTCCTCACCGCTGGGGACTATCCTGGCGGCGGGTATCAGCAATTCCGGCCATGGTCGTGAGGTAATGAAAGACAGTATCGAAGAGGCCGCCAATCAGGTTGTCCACGAACTGGAAAAAAATCTGTCCCCGCTGGGTACCATTGCGGCGATTGCGCCACTGCTGGGTTTGCTCGGTACGGTGATCGGGATGATCAAGGTGTTCACCGCCATTATGATCGAAGGGACTGGTAACGCCGGTGTA